>CAVDGK010000001.1:0-44262 GCA_963607995.1 Oscillospiraceae bacterium
CGAGGAGCAGCAAACGTAGCATGTTGCGGGAACTGTACCTCTGGCGAGACGTACGTTGTAAAATACCTATAGGTTTTTACCACTAAGGCTTGCATCCGGTTATAAAAAACATATAGAATATTTTAATAAGATTTATAAGTGAAAAGAGGTAAAAGTTATGACGTTTACATATCCGGCTATATTTACAAAGAAAGAAAATGGTTACGAGGGTTATTTTCCGGATCTTGAAGGTATACAAGTCTTTGGCGAAACCATCGAACTGGCCGTTCGGGAGGCAAGAGATGAAGCTTTCAACTGGATCACCGTTGAATTGGAAGAAGATGATCCCAAGATGCCTAACATTACAGATATTGCAGACATAAAACTGGAAGAAAACCAGACAGCCCGGGAAATCGAAGTTCATTACCGCTTCTATGAAGGATGGGATGAATAAAAGTAATAGAAACGACACCATAATTTTGGTATGTATCAATAAAAAAAGATTGTCTTTATATTAGAACTTTACAGCTTTGGGTGCGAATGCTATTATCTTGTTAAAATCATAACAAGCAGAGTAGAACCAGCGCGTTAAGTGCCGCCAGTATAGGGAGTTGACAGGCGGACGAAGGGTAAGACCCCACGATGCTGGGACGCACCCGCTGCTAATATAAAGAATGCCTCCGCGCAGCTCTTTATGATAGTAAAGGGAAAAACTGCGAAAGGAGGAATTTTTTTATGTTTATCAAATCTTTAAACGAACTGAAAAATGTTAAGTCCATTGCCATATGCGGTATTATGGCAGCCCTGGCCCTTATCCTTAATTATGTGGCCTCCATTTCCATTGGTCAGTACCTGCGCATCGGCTTTTCATTCCTGCCGAACATGATGGTGGATTTCCTTTTCGGGCCCACGGTAGGTGGATTATTTGGGGCAGCATTGGATGTGATCAAGTGGTTTCTTAAGCCAACAGGACCTTATTTCCCGGGATTTACCTTAAGTGCCGCTTTAGGCGCTGTTATTTATGGCATGTTTTTCTACAAAAAGAAAGTATCGCTGCCGCGCTGCATTATTGCTCATGTCATTGTCAAAGCTTTCGTTAACTGCGGCTTGAATACTTTGTGGCTGAATCTGCTTTACGGACAGGCTATTGCCGTTATTCTGCCTACACGTATACTTTCAAATGCCATTAATCTTCCGGTAGATGTGGCGCTTACATATTTTGCCATGAAGCTGCTCCAGAAAACGGTCATGCCTATGCTGAGAGCGGATCGCAGGGAAGTGGCCTGAGCCTGAAATGAAAATCGGGTGTTAAGGATAATGAAATTAATACAGGTGATGGGGCAGAGGGCAGCGTTCAAGAGGGCGTTTTGCACCTGATGCAGAATCTGTTTCCTGTCATTT
The DNA here is from genome assembly GCA_963607995.1 of Oscillospiraceae bacterium. Lineage (GTDB taxonomy): Bacteria > Bacillota > Clostridia > Lachnospirales > Lachnospiraceae > Chordicoccus. The sequence continues at coordinate 1,381 of CAVDGK010000001.1, forward strand.
TATAAAACTTTAATATGAAAAGGTAATACATGGAGGGCTGTCGGTTTGACTAATGTCCCTCGGTGTGTTACCTTTCTTATTATATTAGAAAATGCTTTATGTTTTCTTAAATGGTAAGACGAGCCATTTCATGGCTCTATTATTCTATAAGTGCTTTGGGCTTTCAAATAGGCAGCATGATAGAAGCAGATTATGAGGTTTCCGTAAGTTACGGTTACACGGAGCAACGGACCAACGGACCAAGATACGTGCTTGTATGATACTTTGGCGACTGCTGTGATGATATGAGAAACGCGCGAAGCATGAATTTTATAGCAGAGCCTTTGGCTGTAAAGGAGAAAAATATGTGCGGAATCGTTGGATATATAGGAAGTAAACAGGCAGCTCCGGTTCTTTTGAATGGTTTGTCGCGTCTTGAATACAGAGGTTATGATTCTTCAGGTCTTGCCGTGAGAGACGGCGACGGGAAAACTGTGGTAGTTAAGGCAGAAGGCCGTCTTGAAGAACTGAAGAAAAAAACGGATAATGGCAGAACTGTTAAAGGTAATTGCGGTATCGGTCATACCCGCTGGGCAACTCACGGGGCTCCATCCGAGAGAAATGCCCATCCTCATGTGTCAAATGACGAGAGTGTGGTGGCTGTGCACAATGGCATTATTGAAAATTATGCAGAGCTTAAGGAAAAATTGTCTCATCACGGCTATGAATTCCACAGCGATACCGATACGGAAGTCGTGGTTAATCTGATCGATTACTATTATAAAAAATATAAAGTAGGTCCTATCGATGCCCTGGCAAAAACCATCGTCCGTGTCCGCGGATCATATGCTTTAGCCATTATGTTTAAGGATTATCCGAATGAGATCTATGTGGCCCGTAAAGACAGTCCAATGATTATTGGTACCACAGCGGATGAAGCTTTCGTGGCTTCAGATGTTCCGGCTATTCTGAATTACACTCGTAAGGTTTATTATATCGGCAATCTGGAAATGGCCAGACTGACGGCAGGTTCAGTGGAATTCTACAATCTGGACGGCGATATTATTGAAAAGCCGGTAACAGAGATTGAATGGGATACCAAGTCAGCTGAAAAAGGTGGCTATGAGCATTTCATGATGAAGGAAATCCATGAACAGCCTAAGGCTATCCGCGATACGCTGAAAGCCTATGTGAAGGAAGATGATGATGGCTGCCGCGTTATCGATCTCTCTGCCGTTGGTCTTAATGCAGATACTTTTAAAGATATCAGTCAGATTTATTTTGTAGCCTGTGGATCGGCCAGCCATGTCGCTTATGCGGCTCAGTATATGATCGAGGATCTGGTTCGCGTGCCGGTGAGAGTGGAGGTGGCATCGGAGTTCCGTTATAGAAATCCGATTCTGGACCCCAAAGGTCTGGCTATTATTATCAGCCAGTCCGGTGAAACGGCGGATTCTTTGGCTGCTTTGAGAGAAGCAAAGGCAAATGGGGTTAAGACCCTGGCTATTGTCAATGTTCAGGGAAGTTCCATTGCCCGTGAAGCAGATTATGTCTTCTATACCTATGCCGGACCGGAGATTGCGGTAGCGACGACAAAGGCTTATTCCTGCCAGCTCATTGCCTGCTATCTCTTTACGCTGAGTTTTGCAGCAAGCATTGGTAAGATCAGCAAGAAGGAAGTTTCAGATTATTTGGATGAAATGCAGACTCTGCCAAGCAAGATTGAGAGGATCCTTGAAGATAAAGAACGGATTCAGTGGTTTGCCAGCAAGTTTTCAGGTGCAACGGATGCTTTCTTTGTGGGAAGAGGCATCGATTACGCCATCTGTATGGAAGGCAGCCTTAAGATGAAAGAGGTCAGCTACATCCATTCTGAAGCTTATGCAGCCGGTGAACTGAAGCATGGAACCATCAGCCTTATCGAAGAAAATACACTGGTTATCGGTGTGTTGACCCAGAGCAAGATATACGAAAAGACTCTTTCCAATATGCAGGAAGTTAAGAGCCGTGGCGGTTATCTGATGGGTCTGACAACGGCGGGCAATTTTAGTCTTGAGGAAACAACAGACTTTACAGTCTTCGTTCCAAAGACTAATGAGTATTTCACCCCGTCCCTGGCGGTTATTCCCCTTCAGCTTCTGGGTTACTACAGTGCTGTAACCCGTGGTGAGGACGTAGATAAGCCACGTAATCTGGCAAAATCGGTAACGGTTGAATAAGAGGATGCCCTGTTAAAAGGTTAAAGCCAGGTAACGCAGTGCTGCTTTTATATGAGCAAGCAGAAAAGCGAATTGCAAAAATTGTTGGATATGGCATAATTGGCAGGCATTATAATAAAAAAATATGATAGTAGAGAGGCGGCTCGGAATGAGCTGCCTCTTTGTGTTAATAAAAAATTTATACCCTTCTCAGATCACTTCATATAAAATTGAAAGAAAAAAAGGACCGGTTGCGGAAGATCGGTCCTTTTTTGTCATACATATTCGAATTGTCATGCGTTATGCTTTTTAGCATCGTCGGAGTTTTTGCCTTTTTAACCCAGATGTCTTAATATTCATCCTCCAATTTATCCTGGAGGGCATCGTAGTTGAGGATTCTTATTTTTCCACGGCCGGCCCGTTCAATGAGGCCTTCCTTCATCAGCTTATGCAGTTTGCGGCTGACGGTCTCAGGCCGCAGGCTTAGAGAAGCAGCAATGTCATTGAGTTTAAGCTGAACCAGGGTATTTTCCGTGCGTTTTCCATAGTAGAGAAGAAGTCGGATTAGTCTGGATTCAGGGCTTTTGCTGGAAAGCATGGTGTTCCGACGGTTGGCATCCCTAAGTTTGGCACTAAGCAGGGTAATGATATTAAAGGAAATATCGGGATCCTCCAGAATACGTCGAAAGTCCGTGACGGGGATGGCACAGACAGTAACCGGTGTCAGACAAATGCCGGAATAAGGATAGCGGCTGTCCGGAAGAAAGAGGCTCTCCCAGATAACTTCCATATCAGAGAAAATGCCCAGAATCTGCTCATTTCCATCGTTATCCGTGACAGAAAGTTTTACCTGACCGCTGACAATGATCCAGATACTTTTAACCGGTGTGGCATCCATGAAAAGCAGACTATCCGTCTTTTTATAGAGAATAATTCCCTTGGCCAGCAGCGCACGCCTCTTTTCCTCAGGCAGACCCTGAAGGAAAGAGAGGTTGGCATGAACCAGAGTTTCCCGGATGTTGGCAACACGGTTGGAATAAAAATTCTTTTTGGACATAATGAAAATACACTCAACTTGCGAAACTGTTCCGCGAAATTGTGCATTCGCGGGTAGAAAAATAGGTCTCCCCACCTTCGCGAAAGCTTAGAGGTGGGGCTCCGACTGCGTTAAAGCATACCCTGGGCTCTTTCGAATAAGATGACACCAAGAGCGACAAGGACAACCAGGGCGGAAATAATAAAGCCATGGAGCATGGGAGCCGGACCGGCTTTCTTCATATCCCTGAAGCTGGTATTAAGACCGATGGCAGCCAGAGCAGCTACCATAAGGAATTTGCTGATGTTCTTTAATGCTGAGCTGACAGCGGTGGGAATGACACCCACGCTGTTCAAAGCAGCCAAAGCCAAAAAGCCAAGGATGAACCAGGGAAAAAGGGTTTTGAAATTGACATTGATTTTTTCGTTTCCGGCGGTCTGGGCAGCTTTCTTTTTAAGGTGAATGTTGATCAGGGCGAAAATGATAACCGTAGGAATAATGGCCAGGGTACGGGTTAGCTTCACCATGGTGGCGTAATCACCGGCCACATCGCTGAAGGCAAAACCGGCAGCGCCCACACTGGAAGTATCGTTAACAGCTGTGCCGGCCCAAAGTCCGTACATAATATCGGAAAGTCCGATAGCCCGTCCGATGATGGGGAAAAGAACTACCATAGCCATATCGAAAAGAAAAGTGGCGGAAAGTCCAAAAGCAATATCTAAGTCATCCGCATCGATAACCGGGGCAATGGCGGCAATGGCGGATCCGCCGCAAATACCGGTACCGGCAGAAATCAGATTGGACATTTTCCAGTTAAGGCCAAGAGCTTTTCCTGTGAAGTGGCCAATGCCGAAGCAGGTGGCCAGGGTAAAGAGCATAACCAAAAGAGAATTACGGCCAACACTGAGGATAGTGGTGATATTAAGGCTTGCCCCTAAAAGAATGATGGCAAACTTTAGTATTTTCTTTGAAGTGAATTTAATACCGGGAGCCAGGGTGCTGCCGGGCTGGTGAAAACCGTTAATGATCATGCCAATGAACATGGCGATGACGGAAGCTCCGATTACCTTGGAAGGCAGAAGGCTTTCCAGAAATTTAGCTGCCACGGCAATAATGAGGGCAGCCACAAGACCCGGCAGGTAGCCGGTCCATTTTCGTAAAAGTGTCATAAATCCTCCTCTTGTACGGGTGCAGTATTCATCAGGTATCGGAATGCTGCAGGCGTGATATTGCTATAATAGAACGAAATGGGAATGAAATAAAGATGTTTCTAAAATGTGTGTGTTGAGACGGGGATAGCAGTCCGGTATTATTTGGAGAATGTGGACATGAAAAAGAGATGGCATATCTGCCATCTCTTTTTCGATAAGAGGGGGATTACAAATTATGAATGAACCTTCTCCGTAAGGAGAAGTTGGAAAATGTCGAATTTGTTCTGCATTAAGTCATCTCTCCGCTGTAATCATCACCCAACTGAATAAGTGATTTATTTCTTCTTCAGTTATTTATTTATACGAAACGCAGGAAGGGGAGGACTAAAAAATCAGAAAAATTCTGAAAATTAAAAGATAGTGCGAAAGCGGCCGGGACATGTATAATAAAAAAGGTTCCTGGAAAATTTTGAAAGCAGGATTAAACAGAATATCCCGGATATTTGCGACAAACAACTCAAAGTCATGATAGGTGGATATCGGGCAGTAAAAAGCAATTCCGGTTATTATTTAAGGAGGATTTATCATATGAAGGTTTTAATGATCAATGGAAGCCGCAATGAAAAAGGCTGCACCTATACGGCCCTTTCTGTTATTGCAGAAGAATTAAAAGCAAATGGCATTGACAGTGAGATTTTCCATGTGGGAATGGATGTCGTCAGCGGAAAGGTTAATGACCTTGTTAGGGAAGCACAGGGCAAAATGAAGGAGTCGGATGCCCTTATCATCGGTTCACCGGTTTATTATGCATCTCCATCAGGCGAAGTGCTTGCTTTTCTTGACCGGTTCTTCGGTGTTGCCAAGAAGGAACTGCGCATGAAGCCGGCAGCGGTTGTGGCATCAGCCAGACGGGCTGGTACAACCGCAACACTGGATGTTTTAAGTAAATATCCCGGCATTACGGAAATGCCTATTATTTCTTCCAGCTACTGGAATATGGTTCATGGCAATAAGCCGGAAGAAGTTCTTCAGGATGAGGAAGGTCTTCAGGTTATGAAGGGAATCGGACGTAATATGGCCTGGATTTTAAAATGCATCGAAGCCGGAAAGGCTGCAGGCATTGAAGTTCCGGCTGAGATGGAGAAGGTTAAGACAAACTTTATCCGTTGATAAAGGATAGGCATTTGAAATAAAATATTTTCAAATGACGTACCATGACGGGAAGGGGAGTTTACTTTATATAAAATTTTGTTTCTATAATGATAAGAACGCCCTGCGAGAATGCACATTCATTTGAAGGTGAAATAGGCTGCATACGAAAGAGCATTTTACGAATGCTTCAGAATTTTTATAATTTATTTTGTAAGAGGACAAACTTTCATCACAATTTCCGATTATAGTAACAATCAGCAAAGGAAATAAAACCTTTTGCAAAAATAATTTTCTATCTCTCCCCCCTCAAAAAAAGAAAATTAGAAAAAAGAAGAGGTTCGCAAGAACCCCTTCTTTTTTTTACAAAAAATGAGCCGGGGCCCTGGATTAATGAAATTTTGGTTTTGCTCTATGCAGGAAAATAGAGTAGTATCTTTTTGTGGTCAATCATGGTGCTATTGACCATATAAAGATATAAATTCAGCTTCCCCATAAATAGCTGGATTAGGGACGGGGCGAAGCGATTCTTATAAAGCAGCAAAAGTTTCAGAAAAGAGGAATTGAGATGGGAACGACGCGGGTTGGTTCAATGACGGAGGGAGCTCCGTGGAAACATATATTGAAGTTTGCTATGCCAGTGCTGGCAGGGTCATTTTTGCAGCAGCTTTACAGCACGGTGGATGCCATTGTTGTGGGAAACTTTTCCGGTGAGGCTGCCTTGTCTGCCGTTGGTACCACCAATAGCTTCACATTTTTATTTTTAGCCCTGGCTATGGGATTTTCATCAGGCAATGGCGTTCTGGTGGCCCAGTTTTACGGGGCAGGGGATAAGGAAAATGTCCGCAAAAGTGCATCCAGCGGTATTTTATTTCTTTTTCTCATCGGTATTGGGGCTACTATTGTCAGCATTCTGGTTTCGAGACCGGCCTTTACCTATCTGATCAATGTTCAGGAAAGCTACCTGGACATGACACTTCAGTATTTTAGAATTTACGCCCTGGGTCTTATTTTCCAGTATGGATATAATATTTTCTCTGCTATCCTGCGGGCTGTGGGAGACAGTGCGGCGATGATGTATTTTCTTCTTATTGCATCAGTTGCCAATATTGGCCTGGATCTTCTCTTTGTGGCAGGATTCCATTGGGGCGTTGTGGGAGCGGCTGTGGCGACAGATATTTCCCAGGCGGCATCCTTTGTGGCAGCCTATTTCTATATGGTGAAAAAATATCCGGTGTTCCGCTTCAAATTGGGAGATTATAAGTGGCATACGGATTGTATCAGCAAGACGACCCAGATTGGATTCCCCATTGCTCTGCAGCTGGTGATTGTTTCGGTAGGTCTGACCTTTATTCAGAGAGCGGTTAATAGTTTTGGGCAGGCCATGACGGCTTCTTTTACGGTTGGACAGAGAATTGAAATGTATTTAAATCTCCCCTGCAGTGCGTTCCAAACAACCATGGCTACCTATACAGGCCAGAATATTGGGGCCGGCAAGGTGGATCGGGTAAAAAAAGGCGTTGCCCAGGGATATATCGTTTCCATGACCTTGACATTTATAGTCAGTCTTCTGGTGTGGATTTTTGCCGGAAATATTCTGGATGCCTTTGCTCTTAGTGATCAGGCGGCGGTCTATTGTCTGCAGCATTTACGGGCGATTGCCATCGTTAATATTATCCTGGCAACTTATATGCCGCTTTTTGGTGTATTCCAGGGAGCTAATCACAGTGCCGTGCCTACCTGTGTGGCGACAGTGGCTCTGACTTTACGTGTCCTGACGACTTATCTTTTCTGCAACAGCAGCTTTTTCGGATATACCATTATCTGGTGGAATGGTCTATTTGGTTTTGGTGCCGGTGCCATCATTGCATGGAGTTATTTCCTCAGTGGAAAATGGAAGAAAAATTCCAGAGTATTGGAGAAATAGGATAATATCAGGGGGATTTATGCTTCAGTCCATTCAGTACCAGTTTAAAAATATGTTCCAAACCCGGATTCAGTCTCAGAACGGCAGGCGTAAGACATACCTTGATATGGTCAAGGGAATCTGTATCATTCTGGTGGTTTTGGGACATAGCGAATATGTATCCCATTATACGAATATCTGGCTTTCCACTTTTCATCTGCCGGCATTCTTCATCGTCTCCGGCTATTTAACGGAAATGAAGATGGAATTCCAAAAGAACTTTAGAGAGATTTTAATAAAAAAGGTTCGCTCCCTTCTGGTTCCTTATTTTATCTTTTCTTTTGGGGCACTGCTGGTGGAACTGGCGTTGGGGCATGGCACGAAAGACCTGATCAGTGAAATTCTTCTTAAAACTATTTTTCTTAGGGGCTATTCTGTCTTTTGGTTTTTGTCGGCTGCTTTTTTCGGGGAATTGATCTTCCTTGCTTTTCGGAAGAAATTGCAGCTTAAGGCGGCCCTTCCTGTGCTGGTTCTTATTGCAGTGGTCTTATACAAAGTTTATGATTTGGCATCACTCCCGGATCCGGCAAATATTGTTTTGCAGACTATTGCCAAATTTTTCATTGCCGCGGCATTTATGGCAATGGGGGCTTTGATCTGCCGCATCATAGCAAAGAGGGAGAAATTTTCAGCAATAGAGCTGGTGGCGGGCCTTCTCCTTGTGGTGGGAAATTATTTTCTCATCCGTTTTACAGCTCTTGGGACTTATAATCGTGATCTTAATTTTGCTTCTGTTGGCAGTGTGATCATTTATCTGCTTCAGGGAACCATTGTTTCGATGGGACTTTTTCTTGTATGCAAAAATATTAAAAATATTCCCATCATCACGTTTTTCGGACAGAATTCTTTGATAATCATGAGCACGCATTTGAATTATTATGTGCTTTATTGTGGGTATCTTCTTTATAAGAAAATAAATCCGCCAATGATTTTTGGAGAGACTTTCGCTGTTAATTTTTATTCTGTTTTGCTGACCATGATCATGGAGATTTTCATTATCGTGATCATTAACTGCTTCTTTCCTTTTGTTTTGGGAAAAAGAAGGCGGGAGTGAAATATTTTGGCTTTTTGTGAAATTTCAAGAGGCTTCGTTCACATCCGCAAGTACCCGTGATAAAATACCAACGCGTAATTTTGTAGAGGCAATGAATGTAGGCATTGGATGCGTACGAGCAGACTTTTAGCACTCCTGCACGTAAGACACGCTTCCGCGACCCTCGTCGAGCACACATGCTCACACTTAGCGAAGTCGAGTGCTTGCACGATGACTGAGCTTAGTGAAGCAGCGGTTCCTTCGAACGAAGTGAGAATGGAACTACCTCGTTAAGTGCCGGCTTCCTCGATGGTCTTTCTTAGCAGGTGTGCATAGGCCGTGCTCTGTATAGCAAAATGGATGATTCTATCGATATGATATGAAAGGAAAATTTTATAATATGAAGAAAAAATTATTAGCTCTTATGACCGCGACAGCTCTTACTGTTTCACTTTTTGCCATGACAGGCTGCGGAAGCTCTTCAAGTGAAAGCAGCACTTCTGAAGATGGCGAACTTCTCAGCGGCATTCATCATGTAGAAATCAATGTGAAAGATTATGGCACCATCAAGGTTGAACTGGATGCGGATACAGCCCCCATCACGGTTACCAATTTTGTTAAGCTGGCTGATTCCGGATTTTATGATGATCTGACATTCCATCGTGTCCTCAGTGGTTTCATGATCCAGGGTGGTGACCCTAATGGAAATGGAACCGGTGGTTCAGATGAGACCATTAAAGGTGAATTTTCAGATAATGGTGTAGAAAATAATATTTCCCACGAGAGAGGTGTTATTTCCATGGCCCGTGCTACTGATTATGACAGCGCCAGCTCCCAGTTCTTCATTATGCATGCGGATGCAACTTATCTTGATGGTCAGTATGCCGCTTTTGGTCATGTTACCGATGGTATGGGAATCGTAGATAATATCTGCAATGATACACCGACTCAGGACAGCAACGGATCCGTTGCTTCCGAGGATCAGCCGGTTATTGAAAGCATCATTGTAACTGATTAAGGGAAATATGACTGTTGCAGAGTCCTGACGATATAGGCAAAAACTTCAAAGAAGAGATTTTTCAGATAGATACTGAAGGGTCGCAATTAAATAATGTCTTTAGGATGAATACGAGAAATCCGCCGATACATGAGGTACCGGCGGATTTTTATTCTTTATAACTGTGACTCTTTCAGGTAAGCAATGAGGAATTGTTCGGCAAGGCTTCCCTTGCGGATATTTTCGCAGGCTTCCTTTGGGGTAAACCACTGGAAGGAGTCGATTTCACGATTGACGTGAAGATCCTCGTCATTTTTTACAAAAACAGTATAGTTACACATCAGGGTATTTGATGGTTCAAAAAACTGGGAACGGTTGTATTCCAGCCTTTCTACATTCATGCCTGTTTCTTCACGAAGTTCACGGATGGCTGTTTCTTCCAGGGATTCGCCACGGTTGACATAACCGGCAACCAGGATATAAGTGGGTCGGCCGTATTGTTTAACCAGCAGGATCTTATTATTTTCTTCGTTGGTTACGATCATGCTGACGGCCACGTTGAACATATGAAAGCGGTATTCCTTGCAAACCGGGCAGTAGGGGATGATGCCCTCGTGCTCCAGCTCCTTCTGAATCAGCAGGCTTCCGCATTCAGTGCAGTGAGTAAAATTCATAACAGTACCTCCTTAACTCGCTCTCTGTAGGAAATGCTTCCGTCGTTGACATGTTTCCGCCATTTTATAGGAAAAAAGAGAAACAGGCAATAGTCAAAATCTGAAAAATGTTTCAGGTTTGAGCGGACAGATTGTAAGATGCAGCTTCTTAAAATTTTGAAAGAAGCCTTTTTACTTGATGGAAGTTTTATTGAATATTCAGAAATAAGCGCAGATGCCGTCTTTGCAGAGATGCGTGAAAATCCCCACGTTTTGAAGTTTGTGAAAGAAATAGCATTGAATGCGCGTGGTAAATGTGTTATGTTAAATGCAATGAAAAAGCACAAGCAGATGGAATGTGGTTTGTTTCCGCAGCGGCGTCCTTGCCACCGTAAAGTCGGGTCTTTTTGTTTGTGACTCATAGTCTTGGGAAGAGCTCAGGGGCGCTCTTTTTTAGACAGAAATGATTAACTACTCATGATATTGAACGTCCCAGGTTTTGAATCTGGGACGTTTTTCGTGTGAAAAGGAGAATGAAGCTAGTATGAGAAAGCGTTTTTTTAGACCTTTATCCATATTGCTTACAGCCAGTATGCTGGCAGGTTCAGCCCCGTGTGCCTACGCAGCAGAAACAGATCCGGCAGCAGAGGCTTCGGTAGTCGATGAAACTTCCGAAACACCTCAGACGGAACAGGTAAGCAATGAGGAAAACCAGGTTAGTGAAGAAAGCTCTTTGGCAGTGATTCCGGAAGCCACCGAAACCACAGAGCAGGATACATCGGATGAGAATTCAGAAGTATCTGAAGAGAGTGAAGTAGAACCCCAGGAAAATAAAGATGAAAGCAAAGCTGAGGCTTCTGAAAATGCAGAAGAGTCCAAGGCTGAAGCTGAATCGGAGGAAGCTTCTGAAAATAATGAGGCTGTCAACGCTGAGCCAGAGAGCACGGCAACGCAGATTACGACTCAGCCTGTATCAACAGCCGTAAAGGCAGGTGAAACAGCCAAACTGAGTGTTGTGGCAGAAGGAGATGCCCTCACCTATCAGTGGCAGTATAGCAGTGATGGTACAACCTATACAGACTGTACAGGGGAAGCAGCTGCGCAGGCAGAGTATAGTTTTACAATGAGCACGTCAACGGTGGGATATTATCGTTGTGTTGTTAAGGGAACAAATGGGACTGTAACAAGTGATGCGGTCAAGGTTAAACTTGATCTTGGCTCGAAGGATGGCCCAACAACAGAAATTAGTGGTGTCATGGTGGCGAGAGCTGATGGCAGTGAATATGGCATGGTTCCCGTAAAATCAGCAACCTATGCCATAGAGGGCGATAAGATAAAAATAACATTTACCACTAATAAAAAGAAAATCTGGACAAGACTGTATCTGGGTTACTGTGACGATGAAACTAAGGAACCCTATGTAGATGGAACTGTTGAAGGAAAATCAACAACATTTACCATAGAACTTCCTATTTCTGCAGCTAACACCTGGCAGCCGGTATCTTTCTGGAGACCGGACAAGACAGACACTTCCGGTAATGTAACAGAAGCTGCTCATTGGAAGACTGATGAGTATCTCTGGATCAGCATTCCGGATGTAACACGTATCACGACCGAGCCTGCGGCAACAGAAGTTAAGAGTGGCGAAACCGCAAAGCTGAGCGTCGTGGCAGAGGGTGCCGGTCTTACTTATCAGTGGCAGTACAGCAGCGATGGTACAACTTATACAGATTGTACAGGGGATACAGCAACCCAGGCAGAATACAGCTTCGAAATGAGCGAAGCCACCGAAGGCACTTATCGCTGTGTTGTCAATGGCGATTATGGATCAGATACCAGTAATGAAGTCAAGGCATCCATTGAGCCTGATCGTGAAGGTTACACCTACAATAGTCTGATTACAGCTATTTATTCCAATAATTTGGCTGTCAATAAGGCAAACAAGGTGGGAACGGCTTATGGTATGTTCAAAATCGCGGAATCGTCCATGACGATTACGGGAGACAATATTGAAATCACGGTTGGTGTCAGCCCGGCTTCAAGCGGAAATTTCTCATACAGTGATATTGCCATTTATACGACGGCAGCAACAGATGCTGCAGATTTAAAGGCAAAACCGGAATCCGCTGCGGTTGTAAGTGGTACAACAGATACAACCAAAAATCTTCAGTTCTATACTTTCACCATTCCCAAATCTTATGCGGGAAGCGAAGTTTACTTTCTTCCAAAGAGTGCAAGCAAAGGAACCTGGTCTACATCATCAGAACTTGCTTTTGCAATTCCGGCTCTTTCGGAATTTAATGCACCGAAGACGGTTACCATTACAACACAGCCTGCTGATGTTAAAGTGGCAGAGGGTGGAACAGCAACACTTTCTGTAGAAGCAACAGAAAAAAATAGTGCAGCCCTTACCTATCAGTGGCAGTACAGTGCAGATGGCGAAAACTGGAGTGATTGCACTGATGGAACGGAGAGCCGTTATTCCTTTACTATGAAAGAAGCTCTGGCAGGAAACTATCGCTGTGTGATTACTTCAGCAAACGGCTCAAGTGAAACATCAGAAAGTGCAGCTGTCAGCCTTCCAAAAGCACCTGTTGTCACTGGTGAAAATGTTCAGGTTGTTAAGGATGATGCCTCAAACTTCAAGATGTTTACGGTTGACAGCTCTGAAGTAAAACAGGATGGCGATAACCTTGAAATTACCATCACAACAAAGAATTATTCCTTTGATAAAATTTATTTCGGCTATAAAGATAATGCCGCATCGGCCACAAGCGATATCGTAAGTGGCACACAGACAGAAGATGGCGGTTATACCTTTACTTTCACAAGACCGGCTTCGGAAAAGGGAAGTGTTATTCCGATCTCTCTCGGAAAGCCAGCCGGTACCTGGTATAGCAATTACTATCTGTGGATGTATATTCCGGATGAAGGTATTACGGAAGTCGTTGATGCTGATATTGCCGCTGTTTATGGTGGAACCGGAGCATCAGCTAAATCTGCATTTAATATTGAATCTTCAAAGGTAATTGAAAAGAGCGACAGCCTGGTTATTACCTTAAATGTGACGGGAAATACCTACAATAAGCTTTATCTTGGTACCCAGGAGGAAGCGAAGGGACAGGAAGCAACCTGCAGCGGCTCTTACGATTCTGAAAAGAATATAACCTCTTACACATTCGAGGTTGCCAAGAGCAAGCAGGGTATGTATATAGCTGTAACGCCAGGAAATGACAGCGGCTATTATACAAATGCCCGGGATATTTTCATTAATATTCCGAACCTGGATAATCTGGAAGCAACATCTGAAAATGGTGTTTACGATCTCTATGGATCAGCTTTCCCCACCAATAATGTAGCGGCGCTTTGCTTTGAAAGAGAAAGCCAGCTGACTATTGAGGATGGCAAAGTTAAGGTGACGCTTGTTACTCAGGCAAGTAACTATGACAAGATTTACATTGGAAGCGTTACGGATAATGATCTTTTGAAAGAGACAAATGCTGTTTCCTTTACGGAAAGAACCGATATTGGTGCAGCTTATAAGAGTGCAACTTTTGAGATTTCCTTATCTGATCTTGGAAAAGATATCAATTATGTTGTAAAGAATAGCAAGACGGATTCCTGGAATACGAAGCAGAGTACATTCAAGATTAATGCAAGACTTGCAAAAACCTCTGACCTTCCCACAGTGACACCAACGACTACCCCGACAGTTACCCCGACGACGACACCGTCTACCACACCGGCAGATGGTATTTACAGCACAACAGCAGAGACCGGAGCTGATATGTTTAAGGTAGTTGCTACCGAACTGACTGTTAAGAATGGCGAAATGACCGCCAAGATTACCTTAAGCGGTACAGGTAATAAGCTTCTTTACATGGGAACCAAGGAAGAAGCTGCCAATGATGAAGCAAATGCCATCAGCCCCTGCGCAACAGTGAAATACACCACAGAAGAAGGGGAAGAAAAAGATGTCTACCAGTTTGAAATTCCGGTCAGTGCCCTGGATACACCGCTGACAATGGCATCAAAGGGAAGATCAAAGTGGTACGACAGAACAGTTACCATCAGCTCTGCCGATCTTAAAAAGACCGGAGATGTAACAACACCGACTCCCACGCCATCCACCACACCGGCAGATGGTATTTACAGCACAACAGCAGAGACCGGAGCTGATATGTTTAAGGTAGTTGCTACCGAACTGACTGTTAAGAATGGCGAAATGACCGCCAAGATTACCTTAAGCGGTACAGGTAATAAGCTTCTTTACATGGGAACCAAGGAAGAAGCTGCCAATGATGAAGCAAATGCCATCAGCCCCTGCGCAACAGTGAAATACACCACAGAAGAAGGGGAAGAAAAAGATGTCTACCAGTTTGAAATTCCGGTCAGTGCCCTGGATACACCGCTGACAATGGCATCAAAGGGAAGATCAAAGTGGTACGACAGAACCGTTACCATCAGCTCTGCTAATCTTGAAAAGATAGGTGATGTTGAGAAGGATGATTCTAAAGATGATTCCAAGGTAACACCGACGCCAACAGTTAAGCCGACAGCTGTACCCACAGCAACACCCACAAAGACACCGGATACTACACCGGATAAAGAGTCACAGTACAAAACAGATACAAGTGGTTCAACTTCAGCTGTCAACAGCTCAACCACCCTTGCAGACGGTGTTTATACACCGGATTCATTCACCTTCTCCGGTGGTACCGGTAAGGTTACCATTACCTGCCCGAAGATCACGGTTACAAATGGCCAGGCCTATGCAACCATCGTCTTCAACAGTGCCAAGTATGGTTATGTCAAAGCCAACGGAAATACCTATTATCCGACAGTTTCAGGAAAAACCTCAACCTTTACGATTCCGGTGGAACTGAACAAAAATAATACCATCATCGGTATGACGACAGCTATGTCAACGCCTCATGAGGTTGAGTACAAGCTCTTTATCTATCTGGCAGCTGCAGCAAACGGAACCACGGGAAATTCAAATTCTGGTCTTGTCAGCACATCAAGCAGCACACTGGATGAAACTGCTCCGGAAATTGTAGGTCTTACCTATGAGTCCGAGGTTAAGCTTGAGAATGCCGAATACTTTAAGATCTACAATTATGAAGATGGTATCGTTCTTCTTGAAATCGATACAACGAAAGACACAGCTGAAGATCCGGATCTGAAGAAAGAAGATGATTCTTCTGAAAGTGAAGAATCCGAGACGGAAGATGCAAGCGGGGAATCCTCTGAAAGCTCCAAGGAAGAAGTTATCCTGGAAGAGGAAGAAGCTTCCTATGATGCTCAGGTTACAACAGAAGATAAGGCTAAGCTTTATACTGAAAATGTTGTGAAATACCTGATTGTTCCGGAAAATGTCGATGTTCCGGTAGGCCTTGATAAAGATATGATCGTTATCCACAGAACGGACGATGAAGAATTTTCAGCCTTCGTTTCATCCTGCGAAGCTCTTGGCTTTATGGATGAATTGGACAGCCTGGATGCATTATCAGCACTGGGCATGACAGAAGATGAACTGAAGGATGGCACGGACCTTTCCGAGGAACTGACGGTTAAGGAACCGGAAAAGACCACAAAGAAAAACAGCAAGAAGAGTGAAGATTCTGAAGAAAGCTCAGTAGAAGAATCCACAGAAGAGAATGCATCGACTGAGAGCACAACGTCTGACAGCACCACGGATATCGAAAAGGATGCCTCAATCTACTTTGCAGGCAGCCAGAGTGAACCGGACTTCAAGCAGATCGTTAAGTCTAAAGTTGACCTTGCTATCTTAAGCAGCTCAATTCTTCCTCAGGAAGTAGAAGATGCTGATGATGAGACTTCAAAGGAAGACTCTAAATCAGAATCAAACGAAGAATCTGAGAAAGTAAACGAAGAAACTTCTGAGGATGAAACGACAAGTGAGGAATCAAAGGATACGACGGATGATGAAGATAAGGTTCTGACCGTGGAAGAACAGGAAGAACTTTATGCCGATATCACGGAAAAGATGACGACTCTTGGTATCCCGGTTATCATTGACCGTTCGGCTGATGAAAAGAGTGAACTTGCCCGTTACGAATGGATCAAGGTTTACGGTGCAATCTTTGGAAAGAGTGATGAAGCAGATAAGCTCTATAATGCAAAGGTAACTGAGCTTCAGAAGGAAACAACAAATGAAAAAACGACTAACAAATAAAATGACTAAAGTTTTGGCTGTCATCCTGGCAGCCGGACTTCTGGTAACCGGCTGCGGCAGTGGAAGCTCGAGTGCTTCCTCTGCTGATGAGACGGAAAGCAGTACACAGGACGTGACTTCATCTGAAACATCGACAGAGAATACTGAAAGTGAAGAGTCAGATGAGTCTGCAAGCGAAAGCGCCGGAGAGGTGGAGAAGGTTCAGGATGATTCCGCTCCCACCATCGATGGCCTGACCTATGAAGGCAGTCTGTCCCTTAAGTATGCCGAGAAATTTAAGGTTCATTATTATGAAGGCGGTTACAAGCTCATCGAGGTGGTGGATGATGCGTCCTACCTCATCGTGCCGGAAGATGGTGAGGCACCGGATGGTCTGGATTCATCAATCCAGGTTATTTACCAGCCCCTTGAAAATGTATACCTGGCAGCTACTTCAGCTATGTCGCTTTTTAGTGCCATTGACGGCATTGACTGCATTAAATATTCAGGAACTAAGGCAGACGGCTGGTATGTGGATGCAGCCAAGACGGCTATGGAAAATGGTGAAATGACCTATGCCGGAAAATACAACGAGCCGGATTACGAGCTGCTGCTGGACGGTAACTGCGATCTGGCTATTGAATCCACAATGATCCTTCATACACCGAAGGTTCAGGAAATGCTGGAAGAACTGGGAATCCCTGTGTTTACCGACCGGTCCAGTTACGAATCAAGTCCCATGGGCCGGACTGAATGGGTAAAATGCTATGCAGCCATGCTCAATAAGGAAGCAGATGCAGAAGCTTTCTTTGATGAACGGGAAAAGGCTATGGAAGAAGCAGATACCTATGAAAAGACAGATCTGAAGGTAGCTTTCTTCTATGTGGATACCAGCGGTTCCATTGTCGTTAGAAATAATACGGATTACATTGCCAAGATGATTGAGATGGCCGGTGCTGATTATACTTACAGCGATGTCTTTGATGACAGTGATGGCAAGGCAAACATTACCGTATCCATGGAACAGTTCTATGATGTGGCTCTGGATGCCGATTATCTCATTTATAACGCTTCTATCAATCAGGCCCTGACAAGCGTGGATGATTTGCTTTCCAAGAGCGATCTTTTCGCTGATTTCAAGGCTGTAAAGGAAGGTCATGTTTACACCACAGGCAAGAGCCTTTACCAGGCAACGGATCATATCACGGACTTCGTTAAGGATGTTCATAAGATGATCAGCGGTGATGACTCTGACTACACATTCATCAGTAAGGTTGAATAAAAAGGAGCAGAAGGGTGTCAAATAAAGTAAGAATTCCGTTTAGAGAAAAGATGACAGGATTGTGCTTTAGGCTTTTGACACCTGCACACTGTGGTTTGTTGGAAACATTTGTAGTAAAATAAGATAGTAAAAAACAAAAGAACCCATCCAGTTTATCGGATGGGTTCTTTAAGTCAGAAAATAAGCAACGGCCGAAAAGGTGATGCCGCAAATCATGTGATATAAGGAATAAAGAACACTGCTGAAAAATTGTGCTGTAGAGTGTTTTAATCCTAATGCCGTGAATATAAGGGGCACATCTTTTGGGCCGTTGGTTGGGAAAAATGCATGAAAACATCAGCTTTTGATACAGAAAGTTTAAAAAGACGAACACGGTTTGCTATCGTTTTCGTGGTACTGGCCGTGACCTTCATCTTCATTGCCGTTCTTAATATTAATACCGGTAATGTTCATATTTCCCTGAAGGATATTGCAAAAATCATTTTCCTTCAGGATGGCAGTTTTAAGGAATACAGCATTATCTGGAAGATTCGTCTGCCCCGTATCATTATGGGCGCTTTGCTGGGGGGAGCTTTATCCCTTTCCGGCTTCCTGCTTCAGACTTTCTTCGAAAATCCTATCGCCGGTCCCTTTGTGCTGGGTATTTCATCCGGTGCTAAGATGATGGTGGCCTTTACCATGATCGGTTTTCTGCAGATTTCCGCCAATGTTTCGTCCTGGGCCCTGATCATTGCCGCATTTGCGGGATCCATGATTTCCATCGGCTTTATTTTATTATTTGCCAGAAGAATCAAAAATATGGCGATCCTTCTGGTGGCCGGTATCATGATCGGATACATCTGTTCTGCCGTGACAGATTTCGTGGTTACCTTTGCAGACGATTCGGATATTGTCAATCTTCATGGCTGGTCCCAGGGAAGTTTTTCCGGTATGAGCTGGGATAATGTTTATATTGCCTTTATTATCATTGCCATTACTTTTGTCATTGTATTTATGATGTCAAAGCCCATTGCAGCTTATCAGCTGGGGGAGGCTTACGCCCGGAGCATGGGTGTCAATATCAAGCGTTTCCGAGTCATGCTCATCGTTTTGTCCAGCATTTTATCGGCAACGGTTACGGCTTTCGCCGGTCCTATTTCTTTCGTGGGTATTGCGGTGCCTTTCCTTATTAAGAGGGCACTGGGCAGTTCGAAACCCATCGTGGTTATTCCGGCGGTCTTTTTAGGGGGAGCGGTTTTCTGTATGGGGTGTGATCTTATTGCCAGAATGGCATTTTCACCGGTGGAACTTAATATCAGCACGGTTACGTCCCTTTTTGGTGCTCCCATTGTTATTATCATGATGCTTAAAAGAAAGAGAGGTCACTAATGGATGCTTATCTGGAACTGAGAAACCTCTCGGTAGGATACGGAAAAAAAGAAATCGTATCCGATATGAATCTGAGCATAAAAAAGGGGGAAGTTATAGCCCTTATCGGTCCTAACGGTGCTGGAAAATCCACTCTTTTGAAAACGATTTCCCGGGAAATTGATGAAATCAGAGGTGATATTTTCTTTGATGGAAAAAATATTCGGGATTATACCTATCAGGAGCTTTCTACAAAAATGGCGGTTATTTTGACGGACCGCATAAAAGTTGAACTTATGACCTGCCGGGATATCGTGGCAACGGGCCGTTATCCTTATACCGGCCGGCTGGGACTTCTGACGGAGGCGGATGAGGAAAAGGTTACGGAGGCTCTTCGCCGGGTGCATTCGGAAGATATTGCCTATAAGGATTTCAATAATATTTCTGACGGGCAGCGGCAGCGGATTCTTCTGGCCCGGGCAATCTGTCAGGAGCCGGAGCTGATCCTTTTGGATGAGCCGACATCCTATTTGGATATTCGTCACAAGCTGGAGCTTCTTTCTATTTTGGGAGAGATGGCACGGGAGAAAAATATTACCGTTATTACGTCCCTTCATGAGATCGATCTGGCGGAGAAAATGGCGGATCGGATCATTACCGTAAAGGGTCAGGAAATATTTTCCATTGGCGAGCCGATGGAGGTATTTGAAGAGGAGAATATCCGAAAACTTTATGATATTGATAATGGTTTCTTTGATACGCTTTTTGGCAGTATTGAAATGAAGAAGCCGGAGGGCAATGAGCCGGCGGTTTTCGTTATTGCCGGGAGCGGATCGGGAATTCCTGTTTACCGCGAACTGCAAAAGAGAGGCATTCCTTTTGCTACTGGCATTATTCATGAAAATGATATGGATTATCGCATTGCAAAGAAGCTGGCGGCATGGGTTGTCAGTGAAAAAGCTTTTGATCCTGTTTCCGACAGGGCTATGGATGAGGCAAAGATGGTTATGGGTAAATGTAGTAAAGTTCTTTGTCCATTGAAAGATTTCGGAGCTTTAAATGAACGGGTGAAAGAGCTGATCACGTTGGCTGAAAATGAGGGTAAGCTGGAAATGATGCCGGAATAAGCAGAAATTTGAGTATTGCAGAAGTGCAGTTCGGTTGGAGCTCAATTTTTGTCTGAGATAAACGATCTGCGAGGATGTGCAAGGATTCGGATTTGTACAGGTCTGCTGACGCAGCCCCGAATCCGGAGCAAGACTTGCGAGCAAGTCTTGACAATATATTTAGAAAAAAGGAGGAAAACGATGGCATTTGAGCATTATGTTAATGCCGGTGGCAAGAGGCTCCGGTGCGGATTTACCACGGGAACTTGTGCGGCCCTGGCATCCCAGGCGGCACTGCGTTTCCTTCTGACAGGGCACTGGCCGGAAAAAGTGTCCATTATGACCCCTAAGGGATGGGAAGTCAGCGTCTCACCGGAGGCTTGCCAAAGTTCATCTGAATTAGAATTAATAAAGAGTGGAACGGGTTCGCTGAAAGATAAAGAAAAGAGTGGAACGGGTTCCCTGGAAGAAAAGGAAAAGAAAGAAAAAGGTTCACCGGACGATAAAGATAAAAGTGAAACAAATTCACTGGCAGATAAAAAGACGGAAAAAAATCTGACAGAATCGAATAAGGAAGCCGCTTTAACAGTACCGGGTGATGAATCCGGCAAGTGGGCATCCTGCGGCATTCGCAAGGATGGTGGTGATGATATCGACAAAACCACCGGAGCCCTTATTATGGCGCAGGTTTCCTTGACAGATGAATCGGGAATTGTGATTGACGGCGGTTTTGGTGTGGGCCGGGTGACACGGCCGGGTTTGGACCAGAGTGTCGGCAATGCAGCCATCAACTCCGTTCCCCGGAAAATGATACGGGAAACCCTTGAGGATGTCTGCAAAAAAATGGATTATCATGGTGGGGTAAAGGCCCTGATTTATGTGCCGGAAGGGGAAGAAATCGCCAAAAAAACCTTTAATCCTCATCTTGGTATTGAAGGGGGGATTTCCATCCTGGGAACTTCGGGCATTGTGGAACCTATGAGCACCCAGGCTCTGATCGATACGATTTGCGTGGAAATTCGTCAGGCAAAGGCTGTCGGACACAAAAGTCTTATTCTGACGCCGGGAAATTATGGACAGGATTTCCTGAATGCTCATCGGATTTATCCGGAGGGGACGGCTATCGTGCAATGCTCCAATTTCATTGGTGAGGCTTTGGATGAATGTGGACGGCAGGGGTTTGAGGCTGTTCTTCTGGTAGGCCATGTGGGCAAGCTGGTGAAACTGGCGGGTGGTATCATGAATACCCATTCCCATCAGGCGGACTGCCGGGCGGAACTTTTTACGGCTCATGCTGCTCTATGCGGAGCAGACCGGGAGACAGTGAAGGCCCTGATGGATTCCGTTTCCACCGATGCCTGTCTTGAGATCTTGGATAAGGCAGGGCTTAAGGATGAGGTGGCTGCGAGCCTCCTTCAGGCTATAGAGAAACATTTAAAGAGACGGGCTGAAGATAAATATAAAATAGGTGCCTTGATGTTTTCCAACGTATATGGCGAGTTGGGATATACAAAGGAGGCTGGGGAGATTATCGATAAATGGAAATAAAAAAAGGTAAGTTTTATGCGGTGAGCACAGGGGTGGGGGATTCAGAACTGATAACCCTAAAGGCTCTTCGCATTTTGAAAGAGACAAAAGTCTGGGCTGTACCGGTGTCTCCAAATGGAAGCTCAACAGTTTTGCATATTGTAGAGGGCCTTGTGGACTGCTCAGAAAAGAAAATGCTCATGCTCAAGACCGCTATGTCTACAGATAAGGATGTGCTTCAGTATTTTCATGATGAGCAGGCAAATGAAATTGAGCAGGCACTTGGTCAGGGAGAGGATGTTGCCATGATTTCCCTGGGAGATGTGTCCCTTTATTCCACGGCGGCTTACATCGTTGAAAAGCTGATGGCAAAGGGCTATGAATGTGCCATGATTCCGGGAGTAACCAGTGCCTGCGCTGCAGCCTGTGCCCTGAATCTGTCTCTGGCAGATATGAAGGAAGCAGTGCATATTATACCGGCTGCTTATGGGGATATGGATGAGGCGCTGTCTCTGAAAGGCACTAAGGTGCTTATGAAATCCGGTAAATCATTGTCCGGCCTTTTGGATAAAATTCGGGAAAAAGGACTTTCTGAAAATGCAGCTCTTGTGGCAAACTGCGGCATGGAAAATGAGGTTTTGTGCCGTGACATAAATGAAATGGATAAAATGACAGGGTATTTCACTACCGTTGTAGTGAAAGATAAGGAGGTTTAAAATGGTACATTTTGTAGGGGCCGGTCCGGGTGCACCGGATCTTATTACGTTAAGAGGTAAGGAACTTCTTGAGCAGGCAGATCAGGTTATCTATGCCGGAAGTCTGGTTAATCCGGTGCTTCTTGGTTTCTGTCATGAAAACTGCCGCATTTATAATAGCGCGGAGCTGACACTGGAAGAGGTAATTGACCTTATCGAAAAAGCGGAAAAAAATGGCGAGACAACGGTACGTCTCCATACGGGAGATCCCTGCCTTTACGGTGCTATCCGTGAGCAGATGGATGAATTAAAACCCCGGGGCATCGACTATGATATTACACCAGGTGTTTCCAGTTTCTGTGGGGCAGCGGCAGCCGCTGAAGCCGAATATACATTGCCCGGTATCAGTCAGACCGTTATTATTACCAGAATGGCAGGGCGGACCCCGGTGCCGGAGCGGGAAAGCATGGTGTCTCTTGCCCAGCATGGGGCAACCATGGTGGTGTTCCTTTCCTCCGGTCTCCTTCCTAAGGTTCAGGAGGCACTGCTGGAAGGCGCTTATACAGAAAAGACACCCTGTGCCCTGGTTTATAAAGCAACCTGGCCGGAACAGCGGGTGCTTTACACCCGTCTGGGAACTTTGGCTGAAAAAGCAGCCGAGGCAGGTATTTCCAAGACAGCCCTTGTGCTGGTAGGGGATTTTCTTGGAGAAGGATATGAAAGAAGCAAGCTTTACGATCCGGAATTTACCACGGAATTCCGTGAGGCCAGTCGATGATCATTGAAGCAGCGGCTTTTACGGACCGGGGACTTGAACTGGCACAGCGAATTCGGGATGAAATCCTGCCGGAGGAAGAGTGCAGGGTAAGTCGTCCCGGAAAAAGTCACAGGGAATGGACAAAACAAGCTTTTGAAAATGCAGATGCTTTGATCTTTGTTGGAGCAGCGGGCATTGCGGTGCGGTCTATTGCACCCTTTATTCAAAGGAAAGACCAGGATCCGGCCGTTATCGTGATGGATGAGGGCGGCCGCTTTGTTATTCCCCTTCTATCCGGTCATATTGGCGGTGCCAATGAGCTGGCGGAAAAGATAGCCAAAAGGCTTGGAGCTATCTGTGTGACCACCACGGCAACGGATGTTAATGGGCTCTTTGCAGTGGATGTGTGGGCCAAAAAGCAGGGGTTATTCATAACCGATATTTCGCGGATTAAAAATGTATCCGGAAAGCTTCTTCGTGGGGAGACGGTTTTCTGTGAGAGCGAATTTGAAATTAAAGGCACAGCACCTGCAATGGTTGAACTCCTTCAGGAGCAGAAAAATGAGGGAAAAGAAACATCCTGCGAGATGATGGAAAACAGGATTTCCCCGGACTTTCGCCTGACGGTTCATGCTCATACAGATCAGGCTCTAGATCTGGTTCCACGAACGCTTATGCTTGGCATAGGATGTAAGAGGGATACACCGGAAGAGAAGATCGAGCATCTTTTTGAAAAAGTTTTTAAAGAAAATAATTTATACAAAGAAGCTGTCATTGGTGTTTCCTCCATTGATGTTAAGGCCAATGAGGCAGGACTTATTTCATTTTGCAAAAGGCATGGATTTTCATTTACCACATTTTCAGCGGAGGAGCTAAAAAATGTGCAGGGTGAATTTCATGGCTCCGGCTTTGTCAGTCAAACGGTGGGGGTGGATAATGTCTGTGAAAGAAGTGCTGTCTGTGGATGCCAGGGAAATCTTTTGATTTCGAAGGCGGCTGAGGATGGTGTTACCATGGCTGTAGCTGAAAAGCTATATGAAGCGGAGTGGAAATAATTGATATATACACCGGCTTTGGCACTCCTGCACGGTAAGACACGCTCGTCGAGCACACATGCTCATACTTAAAAGAGTCGAGTGCGTGCACGATGACTGAGTTTAGTGAAGCAGCGGTTCCTTCGAACGAAGTGAGAATGGAACTACCGCTTTTAAGTGCCGGCCTCCTCGAGGGTCTTTCTTAGCAGGAGTGCACTAGTCGGTATAGGTATAAATTTGAGGAGAATGTATGGGAAAAATATATATAGTTGGAATTGGGCCGGGAGAGAAGGCACAGATGACAGGCCGGGCCATAGAGGCCATGAAAGAAGCTGACGTTCTGTGCGGATACACCGTCTATGTGGATCTTGTCAAAGACATCTTCCCGGGAAAAGAAATATTTTCAACTCCGATGCTTCGGGAAATCGAGCGTTGTGAGTGGGCTGTCAGTGAAGCAGAAAAAGGAAGAAGTGTCGCCATGATCTGCTCCGGGGATGCCGGTGTTTACGGTATGGCTGAACCGGTAATCCGTCTGGCAGAGGGAAAAAATATCGACATTGAAGTGGTAGCCGGTGTGACGGCAGCCCTTTCCGGAGCCGCCGTTTTGGGAGCTCCCATGAATCACGACTTCTGTGTCATTTCCCTTTCTGACCTTTTGACCCCCTGGGAAGTCATTGAGAAGAGACTTAAAGCGGCCGGCATGGGCGATTTCTGTGTCTGTCTTTATAATCCTATGTCAAAAAAGAGACGGGATCACCTCCAAAGAGCCTGTGATATTCTCCTTGAAGAAAAGGATAAAAATACGATCTGCGGCTGGGTAAGAAATATTGGCCGGGAAGGCCAGGAGTCGAAAATCCTGACCCTTGGTGAACTAAGGGATGAAGAGATTGATATGTTCACCACTGTATTTATTGGAAATATGCATACTCATGTGGTGGATGGACACATGATTACCCCAAGGGGATATGAAGGAAAATACAAATGAAGCTTTTGATATTTGGCGGAACCAGCGAGGGCCGGATTTTGGCAGAGGCACTTTGCCGGAAAGAACACGATGTGACCGTCAGCTGTGCCACGGCTCTTGGCTGCGAGGAACTGGGAGATATTCCCTGTCGGAAATTATGCGGCCGCATGGACGTGGAGGAGATAAGGCAGGTGGCTTCTGACTTCGATATGGTCATTGATGACACGCATCCCTATGCAGCTATCGTAACAGCCAACATAAAAGAGGCTTGTGGTAATGAGATTCCTCTGCGGCGAATTCAGCGTCAAAGCGGTGAAGCAGAAGGCGTGATCCTGGTTAAAAGCTGCAGTGAGGCCGCATCCTTTCTTGAAAATAAAGAAGGAAATGTACTGCTGACCACCGGAGCCAAGGAACTTTCAGCTTTTGGTAATTTAAATCCGGAACGGATTTTTGCCAGAATTCTGCCCATGCATGAGGGTCTGGAAGCTTGTGAAAGGATTCATCTTCCTCATAAAAATATTATCGCCATGCAGGGACCGTTTTCAAAAAAAATGAATGAAGCCCTGATGGAACAGTTTAATATTGCCTGGATGGTGACGAAAAATAGTGGTCGGGCCGGTGGCTTTGAAGAAAAAATCGAAGCGGCAAAAAAAGAAAATGTCTCTGTGGTTTTGGTGGAAAGACCGGAGGATGCCGGCATTTCCATGGAAGAATTCCTTGATGAATTGGATGCTCAGGTGAATAAATGAGCATGCTCAGAAAATGGAAGCGAATTGAAAAGCACAAAGCCGAATAGATAATCGAATAAGCTTTGCAAAGAATATCAAATTGCAAAGTTATATCTTTTTGCAGGAAGTAGTTCCGGAGAATGATATTAAGGCTACGAAGATGTTTTGAAAAGTCGGAAATGTAAGAAAAAAGAGGATTGGATACTATGTCAGTTGATTTAGTCGGCATCGGAGAGGGAAGCGAAGCAAGTCTTACCGGTGCGGCGGAAAAAGCCATTAAAGAAGCGGATATTTTGATCGGGGCGCAGCGGATGCTTTCCACCCTTCCGAAGAATGAGGCAAAGACTTTCTTTGAATATAAATCTGAAAAAATAGCTGAGATTATCAAGGAAAACCTGGATAAGAAAATTGCGGTTCTCTATAGCGGTGACGTGGGTTTTTATTCCGGTGCCAAGACTCTTTATGCCATTTTGTGTGAGAGTGGCATTAAGGCCAGACTCATTCCCGGTATTTCCAGCGTGCAGGCTATGGCTGCAAAAGCAGGCCTTCCCTGGCAGGACTGGAGACTTGTGTCCGCTCATGGCTTAAGCTGTGATCCGGTTCATGAAGTTATGCAGGGATCTCCTGTATTTTTCTTAACGGGCGGTAATTATATGCCTAAAGATATTGGTCGGGAATTGACAGAGGCAGGCCTTGGAGATCTTAAGGTTTACATTGGCGAAAATCTTTCCTATCCGGATGAGAAGGTAAGCTGCATGTCTGCCAGAGAAGCATCGGAGTATGAAAGTGCACCTTTAAGTGTCTTTCTTTCCATGCCGGCACCCGTTTATACCAGGCGTGTTTCTGGAATTCCGGATGAAGAATTTATTCGCACGAAAGTGCCTATGACGAAACAGGAAGTAAGAGCTGCCGTTCTTGCAAAACTCGGCATTCAGGAAAATGACGTGTGCTGGGATATTGGAGCAGGAACAGGAAGCGTCAGCATCGAAATGGCTCTCCATGCCAAAAGTGTCTGGGCCATTGAGCAGAAAACGGAAGCTATTGAGCTGATCCATGAAAACAGAAAGAGGTTCTGTGCCTGGAATCTTCGTGTCTTTGAAGGTAAGGCACCGGATGGAATGGAAAAATTTCCCCGGCCGGATGCAGTTTTCATTGGGGGAAGCAGCGGTAATATGCCGGAGATTATTGATTTTATTTTGGAAAAAAATCCGAAAGCACGGATTTGCATTTCGGCTATTGCAGTGGAATCCCTGGGAACGGCCCTTTCATGTTTTAAGGAAAAGGGTCTTACCTATTCCGTGACACAGCTTTCCGTGAGTCGGACGAAGGAAATCGGGGATCTTCATCTTTTGATGGCACAGAATCCTATATTCCTGATTTCCACGGAAGAATGAAGTTGCGAAAGTTTCGCAAGCGAAACTCTTTGCTTTCGTATAGGAAACTTCGTTCCAACATGGTTAAAACGCTCTGTGAGGATGGAATTGTTTAAGATTGATAAAGGGATTATTTTATGAAGAGAATCATGATTTCGGCCATGAGCAGCGGCAGTGGAAAAACCACTGTGACTTGTGCTCTTTTACGGGCATTATCCAAAAGAGGCCTTCAGATGGAAGGCTTTAAATGTGGGCCGGATTATATCGATCCCATGTTTCAAAGACGAGTGCTGGGGATTCCCTGTCGGAATCTTGATATTTTCCTGCAAGGCGAGAAGGGAGTTTTGAGAACCCTCGCCGGGCAGAAGGGCGAAGTGGCGGTGTTGGAAGGAGCTATGGGGCTTTTTGATGGCATTAATGGTACCGAAAAAGACAGCGCCTACCATGTGGCGACTTTGACGGATACGCCCATCATTCTCGTTATAAAGCCTTCCGGCGTTGGCCTGACCCTGGCAGCTCAGGTGAAGGGGATGCAGGAATTTAGAAAGCCGAATCTCATTGCCGGTATTATTTTAAATGACTGCAAGGAGTCACTTTTTCATTATCTGAAGGATCTTTTGGAGAGGGAATGCCACATTCCGGTGCTGGGTTATCTGCCGAAAATACAGGAGGCGGCTTTTGAAAGCCGGCATCTGGGCTTGGTGACTGCAGATGAGATTTCTGATTTTGATCAGAGAATGGATGCGTTGGCGGAGGCTCTGGAAAAGGGATGTGACCTGACAGCACTGCTTAAACTTTGCAGAGAGGGCAGGGTATGTGACGATCAAAAGAGAGGATCTAAGGCTGTTCAAAAAATAGAAGAAAAGAAATCCTCTGACGGAGTTTCTTTGAAACAAGAAGGAAATTTTTCCGATAACCCGAAGGATTTACATCAATCAGGGGAAAGACGATTAAATGAAGCACAGTGTCGCATTGCTATTGCCCGGGATGAAGCCTTTTGCTTCTATTACGAGGAAAATATCGAGGCCTTGATAAATGCCGGGGCGGAGATCATTTACTTTAGTCCCTTGCGGGATAAGGAAGTGCCTGAAGCGGAGGGACTTTATCTTGGAGGCGGTTATCCGGAACTATATATTAAAGAATTGAGTGAAAATGTCTCCATGATGGAAAGTATTCGAAAGTGTCATGCAAAGGGCATGCCGCTTTTTGCGGAGTGCGGTGGTTTCTTAAGCCTTCAGAAGACACTGGGTGGTGAAAAAATGGCAGGTATTCTTCCTGGAGATGGCTTTAAAACAGATCACCTGCAGCGGTTTGGTTATGTGACTCTTACAGCTGAAAAGGAATCTTTTTTGTTTAAGGCGGGAGAGAAAATACCGGCCCATGAGTTTCATTATTGGGATTCTACGGACAATGGCAGCGACCTTTATGCCGAAAAATTAAATGGAAGAAACTGGAAATGTGCCTTCTGCACGGAAAATATGTATGCAGGATTTCCACATCTTCATTTTGGAGGGGAACTGCCATTGGCAGAGAGATTTGTTCAGGCTGCGGTTAAGTATAAAAAAGGGAAAATTTAAAACGAAAGAATATTTGTCTTATGGAGATTATTTACGCGGCCCTTTTGGGCTTTATTATAGATTTATTTCTGGGTGATCCCTCCTGGATCATCCACCCGGTGGTTATGATGGGCCGGGCTATTTCGGCATTAGAAAAAATCCTGCGGAAAATATTTCCTAAAACGGAAATGGGAGAACTGATGGCAGGCCTGTGTCTGGCCATTATCCTGCCGGTGGGAACATTTTGCATTTCCGTGCTGGTTCTTTATTTACTGGGACTTATTCATCCGGTTCTGCGTTTCATTATGGAAGTGATCTGGAGTTGGCAGGTGCTGGCCCTTCACGGACTTTGGAGTGAGAGCATGAATGTGAGTCGTGCACTGGAGACGAAAACTCTGGATGATGCACGGAAGGCTGTTGGCCGCATTGTCGGCCGGGATACCCAAAATCTGACAAAGGAAGGGGTAGCAAAGGCTGCCGTTGAAACCGTGGCAGAGAATTTCTCGGATGGTGTTATGGCACCGCTTATTTACCTTATTATTGGCGGAGCTCCCCTGGCTCTTGCCTATAAAGCGGTCAATACCATGGACAGTATGGTAGGGTATAAAAATGATAAATATCTCTATTTTGGCCGATGTGCGGCAAAACTGGATGATATCGTCAATTTCATTCCGGCCCGTCTTTCGGCGCTGATTCTTATTTTGTCGGCAGGTATCTGCAGACAGAATATGCCAAAGGCCTGGAAAATTTGGAGACGGGATCGGTTCAACCATGCCAGCCCCAATTCAGCCCAGACGGAGGCTGTTATGGCGGGGGCTTTAGGCGTACAGCTGGCAGGACCGGCCTATTATTTTGGAGAATTATATGAAAAACCCACTATCGGAGATGCAGAACGTCCTATCGAAACAAAGGACATTAAACGGGCCAATGTGATGATGGCAGCCGGCGGTGTGATAGGATTAGTAATTTTCTGCCTGATCAGGATGGTAGTTTGTCTAATATTGAAGGTTTGATAATTGAATATAAAAAGTATTTGCAGGCCATAACAGGCCTGCATTTTTTAATCGTATAGGAAACTTCGTTCCTATACAATTAAAACGCTCTGCGAGAATGTATAATTGCACGAAAAAGAGATATGTCGCATGCGACATTGGTGACAGCTGCGATAACTTGAAAAACTCGCAAAGCGTGTTTCTTATAGTTACTGAAATTACAAAAAGAGAAACGAATAAAAAAAAAGATATAAAATATGAGAAAAAAGAGCTTCACATTGACTTGAACCTTGATAAATGGTATCATCGTTATACTCAGTGCTGTACGGAGGTGATTTCTACATGGATACAATCGTAAGATTAAAGAATATTACTATTGAAAATTTCAAAAACGTTAAGTGCGGTCAGCTGAGTTTTACTAATAACAGAAAGAATTATCACACCAGCATCCTCGGATTATATGGTCAAAATGGTTCTGGAAAGACGGCCTTGATTGATGCTCTTAATCTGTTACAAATGGCATTAAAAGGTCAGCCGGTTCCAATAAAGTTTGCTGATTATATTAATGTAGAGGCAGACTATGCTTTTCTTCGTTACGAGTTTTCAATTTCAGATAAAGAAGAGAAATATCAGGCTTTCTATGAATTTAAGCTGTCAGCCGAGAAGAGCGAAACAGCTCAAAATGTGGAAGCCACTGAGAGTAATGAGGCACACTTTAAACCCGTTATAACAGATGAAATATTGAGTTACGCATATGAAAGTTCATTTGTGAAAGTACGGAAAAGTGTTTTGATTGATACGTCCACACAAAGGATTTTTACACCAGCTGGAAAATATGCCTGTCTTGTTGGAAAAGACCGGGATGTTGCCATGAATCTTATGGTGGATAAAAAGATTATTAGAGGGGCATCTCGTTCCTTTATTTTTTCCAGGGAATTACTGTCGATTATAAGAAATAATAAAGTCGGTAAAGATGATGAAGAGTACCAACGGCATATGCGGTTGATTGAAAGTCTGGTTCATTATGGGAATTTTGAACTTTTTGTAATTAATACGACAAATTCCGGCATTATCAGTATGAATATGCTGCCTCTTTCCTTTAAATTTGAAGATGGTGCAAAGGGAGCAGTCGGAAATATTCTAATTCCATTGGAAGAGACTGTACCAATCCCAGAGGAAGCTGTTTCTATGGTGGAACGTGTTGTTCTGAATATGAATGTTGTTCTTTCCAAAATAGTGCCGGGGCTGACTATTAGTCTTGAAAATCTGGGAGAAATGATTTCGACTAATGGTAAAAAAAACGTACGGATTCAATTGATGTCTTTAAAAAATAAGAAGGCAATTCCATTGAAATATGAATCTGAAGGCATCAAAAAAATTATATCAATCCTTCAGCTCCTTATCGTGGTTTACAACCGTTCTTCCATTACAGTTGCAATTGATGAACTGGATGCAGGTTTATTTGAATATCTCCTCGGCGAATTGCTTCGTATTATTTCTGAAAAGGGGAAAGGACAGTTGATTTTTACTGCTCATAATCTGCGCCCGCTGGAAACTCTGGATCGTGGATTTATTGCATTTACAACGACAAATCCTTCTAACAGATATATTCGAATGAGCAATCTCAAGGATACAAATAATCTCAGAGATTTTTACTTTCGGGATATTATTCACGGAGAACAAAGCGAAGAAGTATATGACATAACGAACAACTCAGAAATCGCCCGCGCATTTGAAGAGGCAGGTGAGTTTAAGGGTTCGTAAAATTTGTTTTCTCATTGAGAAAACATTATTACCATATGAAGAATTTTGCATTGACAAGCCGGAGTATGAATATGGCTTGGAAAGCTTCATTGAGAATAAAGAAGATCTTCAGTGAAAGAGATATTAATGAGATTGAAATCTCTTTGATATAAATGAAAAAAGCACATAACACATGTGTTACGCGCTCATTTCAGAGTATGTTAGATACTCCCTAGACACGATTATACTAACATACTCTCTGGAATACGAGCAAGCAAAACATACGTTTTGTGCATTGTTACCCAGGGAGGCTTAGCTATTATAGTAATCCTTCCGGTGCAGCTTATTATGGCTGCATTTGTTTTTGTACAAGCGTATAAAGTCCGCGCAGGTCAGATATGACGCAGTTTGTCTCGAAGGAGGGACACTATGAAGAAATTTGAGTATCACATTAATGAATACGGGGAAAGAATAAAAGTTCCCAAAAATCTGAAAAAATTATTAAACCTTCAGTATTTGAGAATCACAAACAAAACATATTCAGCAGGTAGGCATGATTTGCCGGAACTAAAATGCAACACGACAGAATTTCCCGATTTTATAGCTTTATACAATCATCCGGCAGACTATAAGAAAACGCCGAAAACAGCTGTGTCATTTTATTTATATGATGAAGAATTTGACGGTAGAAACGGTCTATATAATGCCATTTATTATAATGATCAAAAGTTGCTTCAGAGATATAAAGAACGCTTTAAAGACGTTAAATATTTTATTTCGCCTGATTATAGTCAGTTTGGAGATGTGGATGACATTGAAAATCATTATCGAATAAAGAAATCCCGAGTTGTTTCGATATGGCTGACATTGGAATTAGGGGCAATAGTGATTCCAAATATTACTTATCCAACAATAGATAGTTTGTGGTTTTCTTTAGATGGAATGGAATCTTGTACGGTAGTTGCTTTTAGTACAATGGGATATGTGGATAATAAAATTGAAAGAGAATTTTTGATTGAGGCAGTTAAACTGACTGTAGATAAACTGCCGCTTAAAACAATTATTGTTTTTGATATTTGTGGAGATAATAATGCGATAGAGGACATATTCGCATACGCCAGACAGCAAGGCGTGGATATAATTGTTCCGGATAATATAATGAAAATTCGCAACACAGCTAGGAAGAGAGGTGCTTGAAATGCACGGATCGAATAGTGGACAGGCAAAAGGAACAAAAGGATCACCACAGATAACATTTGAACAGATGGAATATGCTAAGAGGGTAGAAGAAGCAGAAAATAATGAAAGGCTACGTCAACATTATTTGAAGGCAGAATTGCCCAAAACGTCTCCTATAAATGTGCCTGAGTCAGCGGTAGTAAAAGAAGAACAAAAACAGGGATATAAACAGGTGAAATATTCATGGGAAAAAGATGGATATAGATACTTAAGCAGGTGGCATAGCAGAACGCCAAATGCACCGGAAAATCAGGGCGATTCATGGGTGGTTGAAAGGAAAACACCCGGTATCGGATATGGACCAAATGCAAGAAATGCAAAGACGGAGATACTTGTAGGTAAAACATCTGGTGGAAAAAATATCTGGATTGATAAAAAAATATGGGATGCGGCTATATATGCGAGAAAACATGGTATTTGCACCAAAGAACAGGAGGAAATCTTAAAGCATGGACATTGGGAAGCATGAAGATATTTATAGATTTTATGAAGGGTATGAAGGTGAAAAGGAAATTATTATTTCGCTTTCAGATACTACATATCATTTTTGGGATGGATATTTTGAAGATATCTTTGGAAACCCGCAATCATCAGCAACAGGATGGACAGGATTTACTCGTGATTATAATGAATGTATAAATGCTTTTGAGGATACCTGCATTGAATGCGCTCTCATACCGAATGAATATTTGAAAGATTTGAAATTATATCAAGGACATAACTTTATGTATCCGGAGACAAAAGATGTGCTCGAATGTTTGATTAAAATAATGGAGAATTCAATTGAAAAAGGTGAGTACGTTTATGTAAAAGTGAATTGATTTATACATGTAATTCTCTGAGTAACCGAAATAATTATGCATACAATGAAAAATACATCTGTATGGCTTATAATAGTAGAAATCTTTTGAGTCAACATATTCTTTTGATTCGGAAACTATGTGAAAAACAGGAGCAATGAAACTTTGAAGAAATACCAGCACGGTGGTGATTGGGCCGGATATAAAATAGAATATGGCAGCGAACCGCTGGATTTTTCAGCAAATATCAGCCCGCTCGGATTGCCGGAGAGCGTAAAAAAAGCTGCAATTGAAGCCCTGGATCAGGCTGATCGCTATCCGGATCCCCAGTGTCGGAAACTGCGGGAAAAGATTGCCGGACATTTGGATATTTTGCCGGAACAGATCCTTTGTGGAAATGGGGCAGCGGACCTTATTGATCGTCTGGTGCAGACAATAAAACCCAAAAAGGCTCTGCTTACAGCCCCTACTTTTGGGGAATATAGAGTGGCCCTTGAAAGGTGTGACACTGAGATATCAGAATATATGCTTCAGGAGAAAAATGATTTTCGTCTTGATGAGGGGATTCTGGATGCGATAAAAGATGATACGGATATCATTTTTATCTGTGAACCCAATAACCCTACAGGGGTAACAGCCGGAAAAGATCTTCTTAAGAAAATACACGAGAAATGTCTGAAGACAGGAACTCTTTTATGCCTTGATGAGTGCTTTAATGATTTTCTGGATGAACCGGAAAAACATACACTTCTTAGTGAAATAGAAAAAGGCCATCTTATTATCTTAAGGGCTTTTACGAAATTTTATGCCATGGCGGGTCTTCGCCTTGGATTTTGCATTTCAGGGGAAAGAAAGCTTTTGGAAGAAATGTCAATGGCAGGCCAGCCCTGGTCTGTTTCCCATATCGCCCAGGAAGCAGGATGTGCAGCCCTTGATGAAAAGAAATACGGTGAAAAACTGAGCAGGCTCATACGAAGGGAAAGATCTCTGCTCCGGGAAGGTCTTGAAACAATGGGATGCCGTGTGGTTTGCGGAGAAGCCAATTACCTTTTGTTTTTCCATGAAGATAAAGATTTGTGTGAAAAGTTAAGAAAGAAAGGAATTCTGCTTCGATCCTGTGCTAACTATAATGGCCTTGGAAAAGGCTGGTACAGAGCGGCGGTAAAGAATAAAGAAGATAACGAGAAATTTTTGCAGGTAATGAGAGGAATACTGGAACATGAGTAAGAGCATTATGGTACAGGGCACTATGTCGGGAGCCGGCAAAAGCCTTCTGACGGCAGCCCTTTGCCGTATTTTCAAAGAAGATGGTTATAAAGTAGCTCCTTTTAAAAGTCAGAATATGGCCCTTAACAGTTATATTACGGCAGATGGTTTGGAAATGGGACGTGCGCAGGTGGTTCAGGCTTATGCAGCCGGACTGGAGCCGGATGTCCGTATGAATCCCATTCTGCTCAAACCTTCCAGTGATGTGGGAAGCCAGCTGATCGTTGGAGGAAAAGTCAGAGGCGACTACTCCGCCAAGAATTATTTTAAAATGAAGAAGAGCCTCATTCCGGAGATCATGGAGGCTTATAACAGTCTTGCTTCAGAAAATGACATTATGGTTATAGAAGGGGCCGGCTCACCTGCTGAGATTAACCTGAAAGAGGATGATATCGTCAATATGGGTTTTGCCAAACTTTCAAATTCGCCGGTTATTCTTGTAGGGGACATCGACCGGGGTGGTGTATTTGCTCAGCTTTATGGAACGATTGCTCTTCTTGAAGAAGATGAAAGGAAACGTATCA
Source organism: Oscillospiraceae bacterium (assembly GCA_963607995.1). GTDB lineage: Bacteria > Bacillota > Clostridia > Lachnospirales > Lachnospiraceae > Chordicoccus. The sequence continues at coordinate 36,654 of CAVDGK010000001.1, forward strand.
TCGGAACGGTTATCAATAAATTCCGGGGAGACGTGGATATTTTAAAGCCGGGGCTTTCCATGCTGGAAGAAAAAACGGGAATTCCGGTGTTGGGAGTTGTGCCTTATACGAAGGCAAAGATTGATGACGAGGATTCTCTGGCACCATCCCTGGAAGAGACGAAGGTTCATAAGGTGATCGATATTGCAGTTATCCGTCTTCCGCGGATATCAAACTTTACGGATCTGACACCCCTTGAGCAGCATCCGGCTCTGGGAGTTCGGTATGTTTCGCATATGGAAGAACTTGGAAATCCGGATTTTATTATTCTTCCGGGAACAAAAAATACCATGGGTGATCTTGAGTGGCTTCGAGAAAATGGACTTGAAATGCGTATCCGCCAGCTTTATGCCAAAGGGACACCAGTCCTTGGAATCTGTGGTGGCTATCAGATGCTGGGAGAAAAATTAAGCGATCCTGAAAATGTTGAGCATGGTGGTGAAATGACCGGCATAGGCATTCTTCCTATAGAAACGGTTTTTGCCGGACAGAAGGTGAGGACGCGGGTAAGCGGACAGGTGGCAGGTTCACCATTTGAGCATGCTCAGATAGAAGGTTATGAAATTCACATGGGAAAAAGCATAAGCACGAGAGAAGTTCAGCCATTTTGTATATTCCCGGATGGACATACAGACGGGGTATCCCTTGAAAATGCCTGGGGCACTTATCTCCATGGCCTCTTTGATACAGGAGAACTGGTAACGACTTTGGCAGATTTCCTTCTTACAAGGAAGGGTCTGAGTACAGGAAACTATGAAGCTGTCAGCCATAAAGCCTACCAGGAGGAACAGCTTGACATCCTGGCAAAAGAAGTCAGAAGCGGCCTTGATATGGAGGCCATTTATCGGGCGATGGATAAATTTAATTTGCATTAAAAATTGACAAACAAAACGCTAGCCGTTGATATCTTTTTTTGATCGAAAATAAGGCAAAAAAGAAGTGAAATTGAAGTAATATTGAAGCAGGAGAACAAGACTGGAGGAAAATATAAATGCAGTACACACATCTGACACCTTCGGATATTGAACGGACAAGCATGTCGATCATTTCGAAAGAGCTTGAAGAAATGGGCATTAAAATTCCGGAAGAAAATATGGCAGTGGTGAAAAGAGTTATTCATACCACGGCAGATTTTGAATTTGCAAAGACACTTAAATTTACTTCAAATGCGACGCAAAGAGCTGCCGAGGCTATTACCAAAGGCATTACCATTGTGACAGATACCAATATGGCCAAGTCCGGTATCAGCCAGATTGGTCTTGATAAATTTGGCGGCAGGAAAGAGTGTTTTATGTCCGATGCGGACATTGCGCAGGAAGCAAAAAATGAAGGCACAACCCGGGCGGCAGCATCCATGAAGAAAGCAGCAAAGCTTTACCCGGGATGTGGGATTGCCTGCGGCAATGCTCCAACAGCCCTTATTGAAATCTGCCGGCTGATTCGGGAGGAGGGTTTCCGACCGGCTTTTGTGGCAGCCATACCTGTTGGTTTTGTGAATGTAGTGGAAGCCAAGGAAGAAATCTTCGAACTTTGTGGAGAACGGGATATTCCCTGCATCGCAGCCATGGGAAGAAAAGGCGGCAGTACCATCGCAGCTACCATTTGCAATGCTCTTATTTATTCCGCAGCTGACATGCTGGATCCGGCAAAACGCGGATGGAACTAAGTATATGACAGGTATCGGAAAGAAAAATATATTTCAAATAACTATGCAAAAAAAGCCTGCTTCAGAATTGAGGTTCTGAAACAGGCTTTTACTGTTAGAGCAAAACGAGAGTCCTAATTTTATTCGAGCAAGCAGCGGTGCGGATTGCGAATGCCCTTTACTTTTTATTAAATGCAGCGGTAGTTTCCCTGAGCACAAGTTTGGCAGATACGGTGGCACGCACCGGGCTAAAATCATATTTAGGTGCATACATTTCATTTTGAGTGATTTTTTCCAGAAGGAAATTCACAGCTAAATGTCCAATTTGATCTTTATTAATGCAAACAGTGGTAAGGGGTGGCTCAGACATGGAACTAAAAGGCATGTCATCAAAGCCGATGATGGATATATCTTCCGGGATGCTGTAGCCGTGAGCTTTGAGAGCCCGCATGGCTGAAAGGGCGATGAAATCATTTTCTGCAAAGAGGGCAGAAGGCGGAACATTGCCATCATCCAGCCATTTATTCATATCGGCGAAAGCCTGCTCCGATGAAATGCCGACATTGATGATGCAGGGGACTTTGTCATCTGGAAGATTGGCGGCATGACGGGCTTTTTCATAACCTGCCTGACGCTCATCAAAATTATCGATTCGTTCAACGGATCGAAGGTAACCTACATCCGGATGTCCGAGGCTGAAGAGGTAAGAAACAGCCTTATAAGCACCATCCAGATTTCCGGTGACGACACAGTCTGCATCCACCAGAGTGGTGGCATTATCCACCAGAACCACAGGCTGATGCAGTGATTTGATGGCCGGGCAGCTGAGAGCTTTTAAAATATGTTCGTCCCGAATATCTGTGGCCAGCACAATGAAACCGGCTGTATCTCGAATCATTATCTCCAGTTGGGAATTCCAGTCTTTTGATGCATCAAAATAAGTGATGACCACTTCACATCCATATTCGCTGGCCACATCTTCAATTCCTTTAAGAACCAGAGAGGAGAAGTTGGTTTCCTGAACAACGTGTTCGTTATTGTAGAAAACCACATAACGGATATGACGTTTAATGGAAGGCACGGACTTCTTTTTTTTGTAACCGCATTTTTCGAGTTCGGCGAGAATTCGCTGCCTGGTTTCTTCACTGATACCGGATTTGCCATTTATGGCAAAGGAGACGGCAGAGGGCGAGACTCCAAGTTTTTGGGCGATGGATTTTACGGTTGGTTTCATGAGAGTTATTCCTTTATTGATTTTAAGGCTGATAATACCTGGATTGCTGCGCATCGTGTGTCTGCGTTAAGCGATTTGTACGTGTGACCTTGGTATCATTATATAAAAGGAAAAATAAAATACAAGCGCAACTAAAATATTTAGCTTATTTTCCGAAATAATTTTGTCAAATAGCATAAAAAACAGAGGGCTGAACTATCTATTCTTAACAAAAGTAAAAAAATACAGGGATTTTCGTTGACATTCGGCTAATTTAGAACTAAAAAGTAAGTAAATAAAACTTACACAGTGAACTAAAAGTTTAGTTGCAAAAGCAAAAAATGGAGGATAAATCAATGAGCAAATTATATTTCATTCCCGGCAGCCAGGACCTTTACGGAGAAGAATGCCTGCGTCAGGTTAAGGCTGACTGCCAGCAGATGGTGGATTTCTTCAATGAGAAGTTGGGAGATACCATTACCTTCGAACTTCTTCCGACCGTTGAAACCTCTGCAATCTGCGTTGAGGATATGAAGAAAGTTATGACTGATGATGACTGCGTTGGTGTTGTGACATGGATGCATACATTCTCACCGGCCAAAATGTGGATCAAAGGTCTGCAGCTCCTCAAGAAACCCCTCCTTCATCTTCATACACAGGCTAATGAAAAGCTTCCCTATTCTGAAATCGATATGGATTTCATGAACCTGAATCAGGCAGCTCACGGCGATCGTGAATATGGATATATCCTTGCCAGAATGAACATCCGTCACGAAGTTGTTGCAGGTTTCTATCAGCATGAAAGAGTTCTTGAGAAGATCCGCAAATTTGCTCAGGTTGCCAAGGCTATTGACTGCTCACACAATATGAGAGTCGCTACTTTCGGAAACAACATGAGAGACGTTGCTGTTACAGACGGCAACAGACTGGAAGCTGAGATCAAATACGGTTGGGAAATCAAATACTGGGGTATTGGTGAGATCGTTAAACTGGCTGCTGAAGCAACAGATGCAGAAGTTGATGCCAAGATGGAAGAATATCTTTCCAAATACACCATGGATACAGATAATACAGATGCTGTCCGTGAACAGGCAAGATATGAAATCGCTTTCGAGAAATTCCTGGCTGAAAATAAATGCATGGCCTTTACAGATACATTCCAGGATCTCTTCAATATGAACCAGCTGCCGGGTATCGCTGCTCAGAATCTGATGGCTAAGGGTGTTGGTTTTGGTCCGGAAGGCGATTATAAGATCGCTGCTTTCTCAGCTGTTCTTATGAAGATGGCTGAAGGCCGTGAAGGTGCTACAGGCTTCATTGAAGACTATACATATGACCTGACACCAGGCAAGGAACTTGAACTGGCTTCCCATATGCTTGAAGTTCCGGCTTCCTTTGCAGCTACAAAGCCGAAGATCCAGGTTCATCCCCTTGGCATTGGCGGCAAAGCTGACCCGGCACGTCTGGTATTTGACTCTGTTACAGGCGATGGCATCCAGGTAACACTGGTTGATATGGGCGATCATTTCCGCATTATCTGCGCTGATATTGAACTGGTAGAGGTTCCGCAGCCAATGCCGAAGCTTCCGGTTGCTCAGATCATGTATCGCCATAAACCGAACTTCGAGATCGGTACAGCAGCTTGGTGCTATGCAGGTGGTGCTCACCACTCAGTTGTTTCTACAACACTGACAAGAGCTGATATTGCTATGTTCGCTAAGCTGACTGGTACAGAACTCATCACCATTGGCGATGACACAACAGAAGCTGATCTGATGAAATTCTAATAAAAGAGAATTGAAAATGGGCATTTTTCGAAAAATTGCAAAGAGTGATTTTTCACTGAAACGTGATGGGAAAAAGCTCATAAATTAAATGCAAAAAGATAGATAATGAGCTGTACATTTATGTTAAACTGATGTTATGAATGTACGGCTCATTGTTCGTAGAATTGCGTAAGCAACAGGCAGTGAAGCAATTCGTAAGTCGTATTTTGTGCAAATACAGGAGGAATAAAAATGGCAGGAACAAATGCAGCTGAGCTGATCGCAAACGGCCAGGCCGTTATCGGTATCGAATTTGGCTCAACCCGTATCAAGGCAGTTCTTATTGATGAAGAATGCAAGCCCATCGCTAATGGTGAGCATAGCTGGGAAAATCACCTGGAAGACGGATTCTGGACATATTCTCTGGAGGAAATCCATGCAGGTCTTAAAGATTGCTATGCTGATCTTAAAAAGAATGTTAAAGAACAGTATGGTGTTACTCTTAAGAAGGCAGCTGCCATCGGTTTCAGTGCTATGATGCATGGTTATCTGGCATTCGATGAAAATGATAACCTTCTGGTTCCGTTCCGTACCTGGAGAAATTCCACCACAGGTCCGGCAGCAGAGGAACTTTCCGCTCTTCTTAAATTCAACATTCCCCAGAGATGGAGTGTTTCTCATATTTATCAGGCAATCTTAAATGGTGAAGAGCATGTTGGCAAAGTCAGCTTCATGACCACCCTGGCAGGTTATGTGCATTATCTTCTGACAGGCAAGAAGGTTCTGGGTGTTGGCGATGCAGCCGGTATGTTCCCTATTGATTCTTCCATCTGCGATTTCGATGCAGCTATGCTGGAGAAATTTGATGCCCTGACCACCACAAAGGGATGGAATAAGAATCTTAAGGATGTTCTGCCGAAGGTTTTAAGCGCAGGTGAGGATGCAGGCTGTCTGACAGCAGAGGGCGCTGCTTTCCTTGATCCGGAAGGTGATCTGGAAGCTGGTATTCCTATGGCTCCGCCTGAAGGTGATGCCGGAACCGGTATGGCCGCAACCAACAGCGTTGGCGTCAGAACAGGTAACGTATCTGCCGGCACCAGTATTTTCTCCATGGTTGTTCTGGAGAAGCCGCTGTCAAATTATTATGAAGAAATCGATATGGTTACCACACCGTCAGGTGAACCGGTTGCCATGGTTCATTGCAATAACTGCACTTCCGATATTAACAGCTGGGTTGGCCTGCTGAAGGATGTGCTCAATACTTTCGGCGTTAATCCTTCCGGTAATGATCTTTACACCACACTTTACAAGACAGCACTGAAGGGTGATCCGGCATGCAAGGGTCTCATGGCTTACAATTATGTATCCGGTGAGCAGATCACACATATGGAAGAAGGTCGTCCGCTCTTTGTGAAGATGCCGGAATGTGATCTTTCCCTGGCTAACTTTATGAGAACCCATATCCAGAGTGCTATCGCTACTCTGAAGATTGGTAATGATATCCTGACCAAGTCTGAAAAGGTTAACGTTGATAAGATCTATGGTCATGGCGGTCTCTTCAAGACCGAGCTGGTAGGACAGAAGATCATGGCCGGTGCCCTGAATATGCCGGTAGCTGTTATGCAGACAGCCGGAGAGGGTGGCCCATGGGGTATGGCTCTTCTGGCTTCCTATCTTGTTCGCAAGGAAGAGGGTGAAACCCTTGAAAAATATCTGGCAAATAAGGTGTTTAAGGGTGAAGAAGGCACCAAAGTTGATCCGGATCCGGTGGATGTGGAAGGCTTCGAAGAATTCATCGAACGTTATAAGAAGGGTCTTTCCATCGAAAGAGCTGCCGTTGACAGCATGAAAGGCTGATCAAGATAGCTGAAATCAAAAACAGATGAAAAACAGCAGTAAGTAAATAATATGATCGAGTAGGAACTGGAGATTACCACTTCCTACTCGATTTTTATTTGAAATGGGTTAAAGTGTTTTACATAAAGTCAGTAACGGACTTTTTTGGAAAATTCGAATAAAAAGTTAGCAATCTTTTTGCCGGATTTCTATACAGAAAGTAGTAATGTGGCTAAGAGTTTGAATCTTTTGAAACGAATCAAATTTAATAATAAGTCCAATACGGATACGACAAAGTGATAACTTCACTTTGTCGTATCATCATTATCTATTTCTTTGACAAATTTTATAAATCGCTGCACGGATTCTTCGATTTCATTCTCTTTTTTCCACACCAGGCCGATTTTGGAGGTAATGGTGGGTGTGATGGGAATGCGGACGATATCCTTATCATCGATAGGGATGCAGCCATACATGAAGGCACCGGCCAGATTGTCATGCACCATTTTAATAGTGGTCATAAGCTGGCTTGAGTACATAAGGACATGGGGCGTAAACCCGACAGAATTATAGCGGGAAAACATGGTCTGATTCTGGACCGAATCCCGATCAAAGAAAATGAGAGGCATATCTCCGATCATTTCCAGTGTCAGAGTCTTTTCTTTTGCCAATGGATTTTTCTTTGAAATACAGAAGACATAAGATTCTTCACTCATGACATGATAATTAAAACGGTCAACATTGTAGAAATCCAGATTGGCCAGGGCCAGATCCAGTTCCTTCGTGTCAACCAGGTTGCAGGCTCTCATGGATCCGTAACTGTAGAGCTGCATGGGAATATCATAAATCTTTTGAAATTCCGTCATAAGACGGGGGAAATAAACGCTGCTGAGCATGGGTGGAATGCCGATCTTCAGCGGTTTTTTTGATGTAGAAGTCATGGAAAATTCAGTATGCAGGTCGTAGCAGTTGTTAAGAATATGGGAAGCTTTTTTATAAAAAGCTTCGCCCTCCGGCGTTAATGTGATCTGGTTTTTTCCATGAATGAAAAGTCGGAGATGGAATTCATTTTCAAGATTTCGAAGGGCGACGGAAATCGTTGGCTGGGAG
>CAVDGK010000002.1:0-43980 GCA_963607995.1 Oscillospiraceae bacterium
AATTGCTTTATCAATATTATAGGAACCACTTCGTGCTTCCTATAATCAAAATTACAGCGCAGAAACCGCGCCTTTTATCGTCGATTACTTCGTAATCTCCGATAAGTTATATTATAGGAACCGCTACGCGAACCCTATAATCAAAATACGAGCCATTTCATAGCTCTTTTATCGAAATTCGAGCCATTTCATAGTTCTTTTATCGAAAGCTACTTCGTAACTTCCGATAAGTTTTATTACGAGAAAGGACATATTTAAACATGAAAAAGAAATATATTGCACTTTTACTTGCCATTTCAATATCAGCCGCTACGTTATTTTCAGGTTGTTCTATCAGCATTAATTCAACCAGCAGTACTTCATCTGTTTCTTCAGCATCCATATCATCAGATAATCTAAGCGAACTTTTAGGATCAGATTTCACCGGAACCATTGATTCTATCGACGGAAACACAATCACCTTATCTATAGGTGGTGGGCCTCAGGGCATGGAAAAGCCGGAGGATTCGAATAACGAAAACTCAGATGGAACAGATACCAATGCTGCACCACCAGAAAAACCGGATAATAGCAATTCTGATAGTGCCGACAGTAATAGTACTCCACCTGAAAAGCCAGATACCAACAATTCTGATAGTACAGGTAGTAATAACACGCCACCCGAGAAACCAGAAAACAATAATTCAGAAAACACTGACAACAATAGCACTCCCGAAAAGCCGAGTAACGATGGTTCTGACAGTTCTGAAAATAACGAAAGCACAAACAGCCAGACTAATAATGAAACATCTGACGAATCAGACACCAATACATCTGATAATAATGATTCATCATCAGATAAGCCTTCGGATGCTCCGGATGATGCTTTTGATTTTTCAGCAGCCAGCACAACCACTGCCACCATCACAATCACTGATGAATCAATTCTCACCGATGCTGACGGCAACGGTATCTCCGTATCAGACCTTAAAGAAGGCGATCATTTAAAGATTTCTCTTGATGATAATGGTAATGTTACATCCATTTCACTAACAAATGACGCAATGGGACCCAGTGGCGACGCCCCAGGTCAGGAATCAGGTGGTGTGGATAGCTATGATGCCGTCACTGAATATTCAGAAGATACGACAGAAGAAGGCCAAACCTATACCTCTACCGGAACCGATGAAAATGCAGTTCTTATCTCAGGAGGAGAAGTTAAATTAAACAGTGCAACCATTACTCGCACCTCCGATGACAGCACCGGCGGCGATAATTCCAGTTTCTATGGTGTTGGGGCCTCTCTTCTTGTCAAAGATGGTACTGCATATATCGATAATGCCTCCATTACCAGCGCGGCTAATGGGGCTGCCGGGGTATTTTCCTATAATAATGGAACAGCCTACGTACAAAATTCCACAATTAAAACCACAAATGATACTTCAGGCGGAATTCATGTAGCAGGCGGTGGTACCTTATATGCCTGGAATCTTAATGTTGAAACAGAAGGTGAATCATCTGCCGCTATTCGAAGCGACCGTGGAAGTGGAACCATGGTGGTGGATGGCGGAAGTTATACATCGAAAGGAACCGGGTCACCTGCCGTTTATTCAACTGCAGATATTACAGTTAATGAAGCAACCCTCACTGCAGAAGGATCTGAAGCTGTCTGCATTGAAGGTCTCAACACTTTACGACTTTTTAACTGTGATCTTACCGGTAATATGAAAGATGATGAACAAAATGACTGCACCTGGACTGTTATTCTTTATCAAAGTATGTCTGGTGATTCCGAAGAAGGAAATAGTACTTTCAGCATGACAGACGGCACTTTAACATCGAATAATGGTGGTCTTTTCTATACCACCAATACTGAATCTACTTTCTATCTTAATAATGTGGATATCACTTCTTCCTCTGATTCTGAATTTTTCCTTCGCTGTACAGGAAATAATAATCAAAGAGGTTGGGGATCTTCCGGATCAAATGGAGCTGATTGTTCCTTTACTGCTGATAATCAGGAAATGAATGGTAATATCATTTATGATTCCATCAGTAATCTTAATTTTTATATGGAAAACGGAAGTGTCTTGACCGGATCCATCATTGATGATGAAACTTATGCCGGCAATGGCGGTAATGGAGAGGCATCTCTTTATATAAGTAAAGATTCAAAATGGGTTGTTACCGGTGACTCCACTTTAACTTCTTTATATAATGAAGGAACTATTGTAGATGAAAATGGGAAAACCGTCAGTATCGTAGGTTCTGATGGTACTGTCTATGTACAAGGTGATAGTTCCTACACTGTTACAGTTCAATCTTATGAAACTACTGCGGATTTTTCAAATGCTTCTACATCTGATTCATTCGAAAATTATTCTGTAGAAAATCCGTTTTCATAATTAAATATGAAGCGTTTTTAACGTATAGAAATGATGTTTCCTATCCATAAAAAAGCACTGCATTCCCTACAAAGTACTATATTTGCCCCCAGCACCTTGTTCAAGAGAACAATCGCTTAAAGGAAGTGGATTTTTTTACCAATGATATGAGCAATCCACTTCGCCACTTGCTCATATAAAAGTGACACTACATGCTTAAGAGGTACTTGGCTTACCCCAAGTACCCTATTTAAAAGCCCGCGTCGCCTAAAGGCAGTAGGTTTTCTTGATTTTAATCATTTTTCTTATAAACGCAAACTATAATTCATTTTCTACTCAAACTCAAAAGAGCTTCGTATGATTTTCTCATACGAAGCTCTCATTTTTTTACAAATTATTTTAAAAATCAAACCGATTCATATATAGGATTTTGTATCTGCTTTTAACCGATCTTTTCATCCCTATATTGTAAAACGCTAATTATTCCTCAGTTTCATCCTCAGATACATCTTCCATAGGTGGATCTTCTATATCAGACTCTTCTTCATTCTTTTCCTCGGCTGTTTCTTCTTCAGCTTCATATTCCTCAACTTCTTCACCAGCAAGGAATTTCAAAGCAATATCTGCAAACTTCTCTGGTTCTTCGATCTGCGGAAGAAGGAGGCTTTTATCGATACTGACCAGCTTAATATCATCTCTGACACTCAGTAACTTTTCAGCCATATCTTCTTTATCCAGATTGCTCTCGCCAAATACAACTAAAATTTCATTTGTAATATTAGAAAGAGCGGCTTCTGTATTAACACCAAGGTATCCGGCTTCCAGAGCACCCATCAGATATCTGCCGGCACCTTCACCTAAATGAGCTGATTCATAGCAGGTATCGATCAATTCTGTTGAAGCATTGAAGGGATTATAAAGAACTTCATTTGAAAGAAGAGCATTTACTCTCATCCGGCTGGTCTTTATATTATAGAAAAGCGTGCCAAACAGAGGTATTTCGTAAAGTCCTTTAATCGCTTTATCTTTACATCCAAGAATATCCTTGCAATCATTAACTTCATAAGGATTAACCATAATCAGTTTATCGATCATAGATGAATCATAAGCAGCAGCTGAAAGAATAAGAGGAGCTGAGGCACCTGTTACGGCAATATCAGTCTTTTCCCGGATAACATTTTCAAGGACAGAATGAATCAGCTGAACATAGAAGAAGGCTACATATGGCAATTCCTTCTTGTCGGAACGACCGCAGCCGGGAAGGTCGATTTCATAAACCGTATGATTCTTTGAAAGCTCACCAAAAACTCTCTCCCATTCTTTTGCGGAAGCCATAGGATTTAAGTCATGAACAAGAAGGAGGGGCTTTCCCTCACCTTTCTTCTTTAAATATACTTTTCCATTTGACCAGTGATAAAAATCTTCCGGATCGGCATTTAAATGATTTCCATCTACAGCCATCTTATTAACAAGGCGATTAATGCCATAAATAGCTCCAAGAGTTGCTGCTGTGCATACAGCTGCTTTCAATAATTTATTTTTCTTCATAATTAAATACCTGATCTTTCCGCAAATTTTGCTCCATTTATCATGATTTCAATACTTGCTTCTACCATGAATCCTAAATGTCAGGGAATTTTTTCAATTTACCCAAGAGCAACTGATTTTCTATATGAATTTTTTTCAATTCTGAGTCACCCTGCATTTATCTTTCTTCTATGGTACTACACCATCCAAGGCTAATGCAAGTCTCTTCCATTAACTTACCCCAAGAGGCATCTTTGATGGAGTTCCCGCTTTTCTCGGATAAGTTCCCGGTGTTTTCTTAACCTTTTTAATAGAAACAAGAGCTCTTTCCATATCAAAAAGTTCAAACTTTTCAATCTTCTCGCAGCTTCCTCCCAGTATTTTCAAAGCCTTCTCAGCCTGGGGCATTTCTTCGTCAAGCTTAACGGATTTATAAGCAACAAAATGCCCTCCAACCTTCACATAAGGAAGGCAATATTCCGACAATGTGCTGAGATTTGCTACAGCTCTTGATACAACCACATCAAAATGCTCACGCAGATTTTTCTGTCTGGCTCCCTCTTCAGCACGGGCATGAATAGCTGTCACATTTTTTAGACCAAGATCATCGATAACGGCTTGCAAAAATTTGACTCTCTTATTTAGAGAATCAAGAAGTATTACCTGTATTTCCGGATAACAAATAGCAAGGGGAAGGCCCGGAAAACCGGCCCCGGTTCCCACATCAATAAGAGAATTTATTTTCTGCAGGTCCATAACACGGTTTAAAGTCAGACTGTCAGCAAAGTGTTTTTTTACTACATCTTCAAACTCTGTCACCGCTGTAAGATTCATAACCTTGTTCCATTCCACCAGCATTTCATAATAACGGTAGAGCTTTTCTGCTTTTTCTTCTGTTAACGAAATCCCTGCCTCGTCCGTTATTTTTAATATAAAATCAGCGTTGGTTGACATAATATTTCTCCAAATATACCACGATCATGGTGACATCAGCCGGTGTTACGCCGGAAAGACGGGAGGCCTGACCGATGCTGGATGGTCTGAACTCTTTCAGCTTCTGACGCGCCTCCAGACGAAGACTCTTTACATCATCATAATCGATATCTTCCGGAATCATCTTCTTTTCCAGTTTCTTAAACTGTTCTACCTGATGTTTCTGTCTTTCAATATAGCCGGCATATTTCACCTCAATATTAACCTGCTCTCTTACACGGTCTGAAAGTGAAGGACGCTCCGGATCAATTTCCGCCAAAGCTTCATAATCAAGCTCCGGCCGGCAGATCAGTTCTCTCAATGAAACACCGGAATTAAGCTTCGTACTGCCATGAGATTCAAGAATTTTCTGAACTTTTTCGGTTCCACCGACATAAACAGTGGAAACACGTTCAATTTCATTCTTTATTTCCTCTTCCATTTGAAGAAGCTTGTCATATTCCTCATCTGAAATAAGTCCCACCTCGTGACCATATTTCCGAAGCCGAAGATCTGCATTATCCTGACGCAAAAGAAGTCGGTATTCAGAACGGCTTGTCATCATACGATAAGGTTCCAGATTTTCCTTCGTTACCAGATCATCGATCAAAACACCAATGTAGGCTTCCGAACGATCCAGGATAAGAGGCTCTTTTCCCTGAACATAACGGGCTGCGTTGATGCCGGCGATAAGACCCTGTGCTGCAGCTTCTTCATAACCGGAACTTCCATTAAACTGACCGGCTGAAAAAAGTCCCCGGACAGCTTTTATTTCAAGAGAATTTTTCAACTGTCCATAGGAGAGACAATCGTACTCGATGGCATAAGCATTTCGAACAATACGGGCATTTTCAAGTCCGGCTACGCTGCGGTACATGGCGTGCTGTACATCCTCCGGCATGGAAGATGACATGCCATCGATATACATTTCGCTTGTATAACGCCCCTCCGGTTCAATGAAAACCTGGTGACGGTTTTTTTCTGAAAAACGCACCACCTTATCTTCGATAGAAGGACAATAACGGGGACCCGTTGCCTTGATTTTGCCGGAATAAAGGGGAGAGCGATCAATATTTTCACGAATAATGCGATGGGTTTCTTCATTTGTCCAGGTAAGATAGCAGGGAACCTGCTCAATCTGTACATCTTTCGGATCCGTTGAAAATGAAAACGGAACCACCTTTTCATCCCCGGCCTGCAGGGTCATTTTTGAATAATCAATGGTCTTTCCATCAATACGGGCAGGAGTACCTGTTTTAAAACGAACCAATTTAATACCATTTTCACGAAGTGAATCGGATAAATGGTTAGCCGCCATAAGACCATTTGGGCCTGTATACTGGCTGACTTCTCCATAAATACAGCGGGATTTTAAATAAACACCGGTACAGAGAACCACAGCTTTAGCATAATAATAGGCACCGGAAACCGTACGGATGCCTGCAATCTTTCCATCTTCTACTATAATTTCAGCCGCTTCCTGCTGAACAATAGTAAGATTTTTCTCTGCTTCCAGCTTCTTTCTCATAAGGCGGCTGTAATCTGACTTATCAGCCTGGGCTCTTAAAGAATGAACGGCAGGACCCTTGGATTTATTCAGCATTTTTGACTGAATAAAAGTCTTGTCGATATTTTTTCCCATCTCACCGCCCAAAGCATCCAGTTCCCTGACAAGATGGCCTTTTGAACTGCCTCCAATATTGGGATTGCAAGGCATAAGAGCTATAGAGTCAACACTTACGGTGAAAACAACAGTTTTAAGTCCAAGCCGGGCACTGGCAAGAGAGGCTTCGCATCCTGCATGGCCGGCTCCCACGACGATCACATCATAATATTCTTTAATCGGTATATATTCAGACATACTAAAATTTTCTTTTCAAAATTAAAAGCAAAGCCAAATATCTTATACGTAAAGGCCTTGAAACAACCTTTCTTTAATAATTCAAACTTTGCGATGAATAAGTTATTTTCCCATACAAAATCGTGAGAAAACTTCATTAATAACATCTTCTCCTACTTCTTCTCCCAGAATTTTTCCGAGAGAAACATAGGCATCAGACAGATCAATGGCATAAAAATCTTCCGGCATTCTGTCCTGAAGGCTCTTCTTTACAAGTTCAAGTGAACTCTTCGCTTCCAAAAGAGCCTGTCGCTGCCTTTCGTTAGCAACAAAACTCTCTTCATTATAGGACAATCCGCCTTGATCAAACATATCCCGCAGCAATTTTTTCAGATTTTCGATGCCATCACCTTTCATAGCCGAAATCGTTACTACCGGAATATCAGCCAATTTCTTGATATCTTTCTCTTCTATTTGAGACTGAAGATCTGATTTATTAATTAAAGCAACCGCTCTCCTGCCTTTGCAAAGAGAAAGCACCTCTTCATCATTTTCATCAAGAGTTCTTGATCCATCAGCTACAAAAAGGATAAGATCTGCTTCATCTGCCGCTTTTTTTGCTCTTTCAACACCGATTTTTTCAACTTTTTCATCTGTATCCCGGATGCCGGCAGTATCTGTCAGAATCAGTGTCAATCCATTAATATTAACAGTTTCCTCAAGGATATCCCTGGTTGTGCCTTCGATATCTGTTACGATAGCTCTCTCTTCACCGGAAAGCACATTTAAAAGTGAAGATTTTCCGGCATTAGGTTTTCCAAGAATGACTGTATGAATTCCCTCCCTGAGAAGTTTTCCATTATCATAATTCTCCAGCATCTTATCAATTTTCGAAAGAGAATTATCGATATCCTGTTTCAAGGTTTCACGATAAACATCAGCTTTCATCCGCTCCGGAAGCATAAAGTCATCGGTATAGAGAATGTCACTTTCTGATTCTTCTTCGAATCCTTCTTCATCCAGCCCCAAATGTTCCGGATCATCCAATGAGGCTTCGATCCGGGCCATATGCTTTAAAATAATTTCCCGGATTTCCGTAATATTATTTTTAACAGAACCCCTCAGAACCTTTACCGCGCTTTTAAGAGCATATTCATTTTTCGCTCCGATAACATCCATGACAGCTTCCGCTTCACTTAAGTCAATGCGGCCATTTAAAAAGGCCCTTTTTGTAAATTCCCCAGGTTCCGCCGTCCGGGCTCCATTTTCAAGGACGGCCTGAAGAACCCGTCTCATGGCAGCCGGGCCTCCATGACAATCGATTTCAATAGTATCTTCTGCCGTATAAGTAGAGGGCCCTTTCATTTTCATAATGAGAGCTTCATCTATAAGCTGGCCCTTATTTTTGATGACACCATAATGGATGGTATGACTCTTTACATCCTTGATGTCTTTTCCATTTTTTAATTCACATATTTTACCGGCTATGTCAAAAGCTTCAGGGCCCGAGATTCTGATAATCCCGATCCCTGAAGCTGTCATTCCACTTGCAATAGCCGCAATTGTTTCATTATTCTGCATATTTATCCAGTCAAGCGAACATTCACAATCCGCTTCGGTACTTGCTATTGTCATGAACTTTTATCAATTCCGACTTAATGATGATCAATGCTTTTTCAGAGTGACGACTACGTGACGATACGGTTCTTCGCCTTCTGAGTAAGTTTCTACATCTTCATTATCCTGGAGAGCTGAATGAATGATACGTCTTTCGTAGGGATTCATGGCTTCCAATGCAATAGCTTTGTGTGTCTTCTTAACCTTATAAGCAATATTGCGTGAAAGGTTAATAAGGGTTTCACGGCGACGGTTTCTGTAATCTTCTGTATCCAGTTTAACACGAACGTATTCTGCCTCATTTTTATTAACCACAAGAGAGGTCAAATACTGAAGAGAATCAAGAGTCTGTCCATGCTTTCCAATGAGGATACCCATGTCATCACCATCAAAGATGCAGTTCAGCGCGCCTTCTTCCTGATTGTATTCCATGCGAACGGTAACTTCCATATTCATGGCACCGAAAACATCTTTCAGGAAATCTTCAGCAATTTTTTCAATAGCAGCTACCTGCTCTTCTGTTCTGGGTGTTACTTTTCTCTGGGGCTTCGGAACGGAAGGTTCATGAGGTGTTTCTTCTGTTACGATTTTTGCTCCGATACGATTCAGATCTTCCGGCTTAATGCGACGGTCATCACGACGGCCTCTGTCATTTCTGCGATCTCTTCCATTTCTTCCGCGGCCATTTCTGTCATCACGACGTCTTCTGTCATTTCTTCTTCCTTCGCCTTTTTCACCGAAGGAATTTCTGTAACCGCCATGAGAAGAAGTATTGGATTCCTGTGTCACGCCCATTTCTTTATCACGGAGAGCAGCTGCAGCTGCACGGGCTTCGATATCTTCAGCTGTAACAACTTTATTTTCCGATGTCTTCTTGACAACAGAAGGAATCTCTGCTGTCTTCTCAATCTTTTCTTCCTTAGCTTCTTCTTTCTTTTCTTCTTTTTTACGATAACGTATCACAGCTTTGCGGCTTCCAAATCCAAGAAAACCGGTGCTGCCTGCTTCTATAACCTCATAATCAAGGCAATCTGAGGGAATACCAAGTTCAAGACAAGCCTTGGTAATGGCTTCGTCTACATTCTTGGCAGATAATTCTTTATATTCCATAATTAATAGCTTCCTTTCAAACTAACTTCTCATTACTTTTTCTTTGCATCCGCATGTTTTCTGACTGTATTATGCTTTTCATCATAATCAGCTACCATATTGGCACGGGCTGCAATGGAACCTTCTGCCGGTTTAACAGCTTCTCTTTCTTCAAGAGCTTTCATTCTCTCTTCGATGGAAATCTGCTTAGCTGTTTTAGCTCCGTCAATGCTGCGGGTATTGATGGCTCTGGCACGATTGATCTGTTCCTGTGTAGAACCATGCTTTTCAGCATATTTCTTTCTCTTCTCTTCTGCTTTTGCAAGGTTCTTTTTGATGACCTCATTCATGTCTTCCTTGTCCATCTTCTTGTTGATGATCCACATCTGGACAGTTCTGACAAGGGCACCGATGATCCAGTAGATACCGATACCGGTAGGCAGGGTGAAGCAGAAGAAGGCTGACATGATGGGCATGATCATATTCATGGAGTTCATGGTTGAAGCCATGGAGCTTCCATCATTTGTCTGCTGAGGCATCAGTTTGTAGTTAAGTCTCTGAGTCAGCCATGCCAGTACCGGGATCATGATAGCAACGATGATCATAAGAACGGCGCCGGATTTCCAGGCAGATGTCAGGATGTTAAGAGGTGAGTCTGAAATGTTCAGTGTCAGGAAATTGGTCACCTGATTAACATATTCATGAACTGAACTTGCCTCTGCTTCAAAACTCTTACCTGAAGCGGCCGTTAAAAGGTCATTCCACTGAGTTGTATTTAATTTATAAATAGCGTCAACATAATTTTCCGTTGCCGGAGAAGATGTTAAAGTCTGTGTCAAAGTTGCATTATTCTGATCTGTTACAAACTGGGAGAAGAATGTCTGGAAACCGTCTGCATTAGCCAGTTCTGTAATCTTTGTTCCGATGAGGGTGATGTAACCGGGAATCTTGTAGATAACCTGGTACAGAGCAAACAGGATCGGCATCTGGATAAGAAGCTGAACGCAGGAACCGGAAGGTGAAACGCCATATTTTGCATAAACGGCATTGGTTTCATCCATCATCTTCTGCTGGGAAATCTGGTCTCTCTTACCTTTGTACTTATCCTGAATCTTACGGATCTCAGGCATCATAATGGCATTCATTCGCGAGAAACGCTGCTGTTTGATCTGAAGCGGTGTGAGCGCTGCATAGATCACGATTGTGAAAAGAATGATAGCCAAACCGACGTTAGGAATATTGATATTCGTTAAAATAAAGAATATTCCATTCATCAGAAGGCCCAGTACTACCGCAACATATTTGATGAGAAACATGTTGCTCTTGGTTAAAACATTGTGCACTTTACTTTCCTCCTTATTTAAAACGACAGGACAACCTGTCAAACTATTTCTTTTTTATATATGTAGAAAGTTATTTAAGTATACAATACATAGGATAAAATCGAGTGTCGAATTTAATTATGGCTTTATCCTTTGATGTTTCGATCTTGTATTCTTTTTATTTCTTTCCGGAACAGGATCATAACCGCCATGGGAAAAGGGATTACATCTCAAAATTCTCCATAAAGCTAAAAGACCGCCTTTGAGCGGTCCATATTCTTCAACGGCTTTTAATCCATAGGATGAACAGCTGGGATAATAGGGACATTTAAATCCTTTATAGGGTGATATTGCTTTCTGATACCACTTTATCCCTTTGACCATAATTTTCTTAATGATCTTCATTTTCCGTATTCAATAAGTGGCAGGCCTTGCATAATTCTGCCATTGATTTCTTTATATCATAAAAATCGGCTTCGGCTGCAGACTTCTTAGCTATAACAACCATATCATAACCTTTTTTATAGGAAATTTCATCAAGACGGTAATTTTCTTTAACCAGTCTTTTGATTCTGTGGCGAACCACTGAATTTCCTACCTTTTTGCTGACCACAACGCCGATGCGGTTCATATTCATGCCGTTTTCTCTCACATACATATAGAGAGGTCCGCTGCTGCGTGAATACCTTCCATTATAGACATGAGAGAAATCTTTGTTCTTTTTTAATCTTTCTGAATACTGCATTTTTCCGTAGATAGAAGAAAAGACCACATAATGTGGTCTTATACTGTCAGTTTCTTTCTTCCTTTTGCTCTTCTTGCAGCGAGAACTTTACGTCCGCTAGCTGTTTTCATTCTGGCCATAAAACCATGAACTCTTGAGCGCTGCAGCTTCTTCGGCTGGTAAGTCATTTTGCTCATTTGTATTACCTCTTTCAAAATCTCTAAAGAAAATGTGCTTTGTAATTATATAAGGCAATTTCTTTTAAGTCAAGCATTTTAATGTGGATTTTGCCCACAAATTAAGGCTTTTTCAAAGGTGGTTTACGTAACATTTATCCACTTTTTGTGGATAAACTGTGGATAAATCGTGGTTAAGTTGTTGAAAATTTGGTTCATACGATCATTTTCGCCTTAAATTATCCTATTTTTCTTTGTGGATGTAATTTTTGAGTTATTCACAATTTTAAAAATAATTGCCATATTACGTTAACCTGTCCATTTCTCGGCAGTTGTTTATCCACAATTTTTATACTATAATATATCGCGTATTATTATGTCTGAACTGGAGTCTATTAAATTAATGAATAATTTTCAGCTCGTAGAGGAAAAATGGACCGAGATACTCAATAAAGTCCGCGAGGATTGTGACCTGAGCAACGTATCTTTCGGTGCCTGGCTGGAACCTCTTGAAATCAGAAGTGTCGATAACAGCCGCATTACCCTCATCGTGCCAACCGGCGTGATGGGAATTAACATCCTTAATAAGAAATATACGCTTCCTCTTAAAGTGGCGATTTCGGAAATTACAGGTCTTACCCTTGATATCCATTACATTACACAAGGTGAAGAAGAGCCTGAGGAAAAACCGGTTTCAAAATTTTCGAAAGCCATGGAAGAGGCTCACTTAAATCCAAAATATACGTTTGAAACCTTCGTTGTCGGACAGAGCAACAAATTTGCTCATGCGGCTTCTTTGGCTGTGGCCGAATCTCCCGGGGAAATTTATAATCCTCTTTATCTTTATTCGGCTGCCGGACTGGGAAAGACCCATTTGATGCATTCCATTGCTCATTTTATCCTTGAGAAAAATCCATCCTCCAGGATTCTTTATGTTACTTCCGAGGAATTTACTAATGAGCTGATTGATTCCATTCGTAACGGAAATAATTCAGCCATGAATAAATTCCGCGATAAATACCGTAATATTGACGTTCTTCTTATCGACGATATTCAGTTTATTATAGGAAAAGAAAGTACCCAGGAGGAATTTTTCCATACTTTTGAAACCCTTTATGGGGCTAAAAAGCAGATCATTATTTCTTCTGATAAACCGCCTAAGGATATTGAACACCTGGAAGAGCGCATCCGTTCCCGTATGGAAATGGGTCTTTTGGCTGATATTGCAGCACCGGACTATGAAACGCGTATGGCCATTCTTCGAAAAAAGGAAGAAAACGATGGTTATCACATTGATGACAGCATTCTGGATTTCATTGCCAGAAATATTAAGGCCAATATCCGTGAGCTTGAAGGTTGTTTAAATCGAATCCGGGCCAAATCTGTCCTTGAAAAGAGGGAAATTACCCAGAGTCTGGCAGAGGAAACCTTAAAGGATCTGATTTATCCTAATGAAAATAAGACGATTTCTTCAAGAATCATCGTTGATGCCGTAGCGGAACATTTTCATATCACCGTTAATGAGATTTGTTCCCAGAAGAGAGATACAAAATATGTATATCCCCGTATGATCGCCATGTATCTTTGCCGTTCCATGACGGATGATTCTCTTCAGACTATTGCTTCTTCTTTAAATAAGAAGGATCACACCACTGTTATTTCGGCGGTACGAAAGATCGAGAAGGAATTAAAGACTTCTGAAGAGACTCGCAGCAATATTGAGATCTTAAAAAAGAAGCTTTCAACAGGTATATAGTAATAAGAAGAAACACCACGGATAATTTCAAAATAGACTGTGACTAAACAGCTTTTATTTTAAAAAGTTATCCACCTTATCCACACTAACCACTGTGGATAACCTGTGGTAAATTTTGTGAATAAGTGAAGAAAGGAATTTTAAATCCACATCGCTCACATGGAAGGGACAATAAAGCCACACACTTATCCATAGCCGTTTTCCTTGTGAACACGCCGCTTGCGGCACTTAATCACAAATCCACAGCCCCTAAGACTAAGGCTACTGAATCTTTTAATATACAGACAGATAGGAAAGGAGCCCGCAAGTTCCATGAAAATCGTATGTTCTAAATCTGATTTGCTTAAAGCAGTTAATATTTCACTGCGTGCCGTTCCGGTTCGTTCTACGACACCGATACTTGAATGCATTCTCATGAAGGCGGAAAACAATCAGATCACATTTACAACTAATGATATGGAGATCGGAATCGAAACTATCGTTCCCGGTACCATCGTTGAAGAAGGCATGATTGCTCTGGAAGCCAAGATCATTTCTGATATCATCCGAAAACTTCCAGATGATGATGTAACTTTAAGTGTTGAGCCGAATCTGGTAGCTACTATCGTATGCGGCAAGGCTAAATTCAGTGTTTCCGGTCAGGATGGCAACGATTTCACAACGATTCCTGAAATCGAAAAAGAAGATTGTGTCATCATGTCTCAGCTGACATTGAAAGAAACCATCAATCAGACCATTTTCTCAACAGCCCAGTCTGACAGCAATAAACTTATGACCGGTGAACTTTTTGAGATCAATGGTTCCCAGCTTAAGGTAGTCTCTCTTGATGGCCATCGTGTTGCCATAAGAAGAGTGGAACTTAAAGATAATTACAGTGAAAAGAAAGTTATAGTTCCGGGAAAGACACTTCAGGAAATCAGCAAGATTCTTTCCGGTGAAGCAGATGATGAAGTATGTCTTTATTTCATGAATAATCATATTGTCTTTGAACTTCCCGGAACCACCATCGTATCAACCCTCATCGAAGGGGAGTATTTCGATGTTGATCATATGCTTTCAACGGATTATGAAACGCTCATTAAAGTTAACAGACAGGAAATGATCAGCAGTATTGACCGTGCTTCGTTGTTTGTTAAAGAAG
This sequence comes from Oscillospiraceae bacterium, assembly GCA_963607995.1. Taxonomy (GTDB): domain Bacteria; phylum Bacillota; class Clostridia; order Lachnospirales; family Lachnospiraceae; genus Chordicoccus. The sequence goes on from CAVDGK010000002.1 coordinate 14,528, forward strand.
GTGACAAAAAGCCGATTATTTTTGATATTAAAGACGGTTTCATGAATCTGGCCATTGATTCACCCATTGGTTCCATGGATGAAGATATTGATATTGAAAAAGAGGGTCGTGATATTATGATCGGCTTTAATCCGAGACTTATGATCGATGCTCTGAAAGCGATTTCTGATGAAGACGTCAGCCTTTATTTGCTTAATCCAAAGGCACCCTGCTTTATCAGAGATGAAAATGAAACTTATACATACATTATTCTTCCGGTTAATTTTGTAAAATGAGAGAACTTAGATTAAGAGATGAATACATAACCCTTGGCCAGCTTCTCAAAGCTGAAGGTCTGGTAGAAGATGGGGTTGAGGCAAAAATAGAAATCCAAAGCGGTGCTGTATCGGTTAATGGAGAAGTTGATACCCGTCGGGGCAGAAAGCTTCGGGATGGTGATATTGTATCCTTTGAGGGAGTGGAGATAAAGGTTGTCGGCTGATCCATGTTCATTGAATCTGTTGAACTGAATAATTTCAGAAATTATGAAAATCTGAAAATTGAATTTGATCCAGGAACCAATCTTTTGTGGGGCATGAATGCCCAGGGAAAAACCAATATACTGGAATCCCTTTATCTGTGCGGAACAACCAAATCCCACAGAGGCTCAAAAGATAAAGATATGGTTCGTTTGGGACAGGATGAAGGTCATATACGGATGATGATTATGAAAAATGATAATGAAATCCGGATTGATATGCATCTTAAGAAGCAAAGAGCAAAAGGAATTGCCATAAATGGGCAGCCTATTAAAAGGGCGGCGGATTTATTTGGTTTGGTATCCATGGTATTTTTTTCACCGGAGGATCTTAATATCATTAAAAATGGTCCTTCGGAGAGAAGAAGATTTATTGATCTTGAGCTGAGTCAGATCGACCGGCTATATCTCATGAATCTTACCCGGTATCAGAAGAGCCTTATGCAGAGAAATAAACTGCTTCATGAAATTTATTTTCGTCCTGAACTTATTCAGGAACTGGATGTATGGGATGAGCAGCTCATTACCTACGGCGAGGCCGTTATCGAAAAGAGAGAAAGCTTCATCGAAACTCTCAATGAAATCGTTAAGGATCTTCATGCCGGCATTACCGGCGGAAGTGAAAAAATAGAAATTAAGTATGAGCCTTCGTCAGAAAAAGGTTTGCTGAGAAAGAAAATAGAAGCGGACCGGAACCGGGATCTGAAAAATCAGTCCACCGGGAGCGGACCGCACAGGGATGACCTGGGAGTCATGATCAATGGGATGGATGCCCGGCTTTTTGGTTCCCAGGGTCAGCAAAGAACAGCGGCTCTTTCCCTTAAACTTTCGGAAATCGAGCTGCTTAAAAGGCATATTCATGATAATCCTATTCTCCTTCTTGATGATGTGCTGTCCGAACTTGATGAAAAAAGACAGCAGTATCTTCTCGATGGAATAAAAGAAACACAGACATTTATAACCTGCACGGGTATAGATGAATTAGCCCGCAGTCATTTTAAAGTAGACAGAACGTTTCACGTTGTGTCAGGAGGAGTCGAATGAGTACAGAAGAAAATCTGCAAAACATGGAACCGCAGGAATATGGCGCAGATCAGATTCAGATTCTGAAAGGTCTGGAAGCGGTTCGTAAACGTCCCGGTATGTATATCGGAAGTACGGGACCCAGGGGACTTCATCATCTGGTTTATGAAATCGTTGACAATTCCATCGACGAAGCTCTGGCCGGTGTCTGTGATCATATTGAAGTAACGATTCATAAAGATAATTCCGTAACTGTTGAAGATAATGGACGAGGTATTCCGGTAGGCATCAATCATGATGCCGGCATTCCGGCTGTTGAGGTTGTCTTCACTATTCTGCATGCCGGCGGCAAATTTGGCGGTGGCGGATATAAGGTTTCCGGTGGTCTTCATGGCGTAGGTGCTTCTGTTGTTAATGCTCTTTCGGAATATCTGGAAGTTCAGATTTTCCATGAAGGAAAGATCTATCAGCAGAGATACGAAAGAGGGAATACCATGTATCCCTTGAAAGTTGTAGGGGACTGTGATGCAGATAAACATGGTACCCGTGTAACTTTCCTGCCGGATAAGGAAGTTTTCGAAACAACCATTTTCGATTTTGATACTTTAAAGACACGTTTCAGGGAAATGGCTTTCCTGACAAAAAATCTTCGCATTACCTTTACGGATGAAAGAACGGAAGAGGAGCCGAAGGTCAGAAGTTTTTATTATGAGGGTGGAATCAGGGAATTTGTCCAGTACCTGAACCGTTCTTCAACACCCATCTATCAAGAAGTACTTTACTGTGAAGGGGTAAAAAACAATGTGGTCGTAGAAGTTGCCATGCAGCACAATGACGGCTATAACGAAAATGTTCTTGGTTTCGTTAATAATATCGTTACGCCGGAAGGCGGTTCCCATATTGAGGGCTTCCGCATTAGTCTGACAAAGACATTTAACGATTATGCAAGAAAAAATAAGCTTTTAAAGGATTCAGAACCTAACCTTACAGGGGAAGATATCCGTGAAGGTCTGGCTGCCATTGTTTCGGTTAAGATCGAAGAACCCCAGTTTGAAGGTCAGACGAAACAGAAGCTTGGAAATACAGAAGCAAGAAGTGCTGTCAGCAGCATTGTCAGTGAACAGCTGGAACTTATCCTTGAACAGAATCCATCTATTGCCAAGGCAACAGTCGAAAAATCCATTCAGGCACAAAGAGCCAGAGAGGCAGCCAGAAAAGCCAGGGATATGACAAGACGTAAATCGGCTCTTGATGGTATGTCTCTTCCGGGTAAGCTGGCAGATTGCACGGATAAGGATCCGAAGAATTGCGAAATCTTCATCGTTGAGGGTGATTCCGCCGGCGGCTCGGCCAAGACGGCCCGTTCCCGTAAAAATCAGGCTATTCTTCCTCTACGAGGTAAAATCCTGAATGTTGAAAAGGCCAGACTTGACCGCATTTACGGAAATGCCGAAATCAAGGCTATGATCACGGCTTTCGGTACCGGTATTCATGAGGATTTTGATATTTCAAAGCTGCGTTACGACAAAATCATTATCATGACGGATGCCGATGTTGACGGTGCCCATATTGCAACATTGATGCTGACTTTCCTTTATCGTTTCATGCCGGAACTTATTAAGCAGGGTCATGTTTATCTGGCCCAGCCACCTCTTTATAAGATCGAGAGAAATAAAAAGGTCTGGTATGCTTATTCTGATGAGGAACTTAAGAGCATTCTGGATGAAAATGGCCGGGATCAGAAATATAGCATTCAGCGCTACAAAGGTCTTGGTGAAATGGATGAGGATCAGCTTTGGGAGACAACCATGGATCCTGAAAGACGTATTCTTAAGAGAGTCAATATGGATGATGATTCAGCTTCGGAAATCGATCTTACCTTCAGCACGCTGATGGGAGATAAGGTTGAACCCAGAAGAGAATTTATTGAGGAGAATGCAAAATACGTCACAAACCTGGATGTATGATGGATAGATAAAACGGAGATTTTATGGACGACAAGATATTTGATCAGATTCATGAAGTTGATTTGAAAAAGACAATGGAAACATCGTATATCGATTATGCGATGAGTGTCATTGTAGCCCGGGCCCTGCCGGATGCAAGGGATGGGCTTAAACCGGTTCAGAGAAGAATCCTCTGGTCCATGAGTGAACTGAATAATACACCGGACAAACCCCACAGAAAATGTGCCCGTATTGTCGGTGATACCATGGGTAAATATCATCCCCACGGTGACTCCTCCATCTATGGTGCTTTGGTTAATATGGCCCAGCCCTGGTCCACACGTTATCCTTTGGTTGACGGTCACGGAAATTTTGGATCTGTCGATGGCGATTCACCGGCTGCCATGCGTTACACGGAGGCCCGTTTATCCAAAATCGCCATGGAAATGCTGGCGGATATTAATAAAGATACCGTTGATTTCAATCCAAACTTTGATGATACGGAACGTGAACCGGCGGTTCTTCCGGCACGTATTCCTTCACTGCTTGTTAACGGCACCACCGGTATAGCCGTTGGTATGGCTACCAACATGCCGCCTCACAATTTAAGGGAAGTTGTCAGTGCCTGTGTCAAAATGATCGATAACCGTATCACGGAAGATCGGGATACATCACTGGAAGAGCTGATGGCTATAGTAAAAGGTCCTGATTTTCCAACAGGTGCTGAGATTTTAGGAAGAAGAGGTATCGAAGAAGCCTATAGGACCGGCCGCGGCAAGATTATTGTTCGTGCCGTTTCCCGTATTGAAACCAAGGAAAATGGAAAAAGTCAGATCCTTATTTCCGAGCTTCCTTATCTGGTCAATAAGGCACGGCTTATTGAGTCCATCGCTGAGTTGGTAAAAAATAAAAAGATCGACGGCATTACAGGACTTAATGATCATTCAAGCCGTGAAGGCATGCAGATCTGCATTGACATAAGACGTGATGCTAATCCCAACGTGGTACTGAATCATCTTTACAAGCACACCCAGCTTCAGGATACTTTTGGTGTCATTAATCTGGCTCTGGTAGATGGTCAGCCTAAGGTTCTTAACTTGAAGCAGCTTCTTGAAACTTATTTAAAGCATCAGGAAGATGTCATTACCAGAAGAACCAAATTTGAATTAAATAAGGCTGAAGAGCGTGCCCATATTTTAGAGGGTCTGCTTATTGCCCTTGATAATATTGACGAAGTCATCCGTATCATCCGCGGATCCGAAAGTGTTCAGGTTGCCAAGGATGAACTCATGAAGCGCTTTGGTTTAAGCGATGCTCAGGCCCAGGCCATCGTTGATATGAGACTCCGTGCCCTGACAGGTTTGGAGAGAAATAAGCTGGAAGCAGAATATGCTGAACTTCAGAAGACCATTGAGCGTTTGAAAGAAATTCTGGCTGATAAAAATAAGCTTCTGGCTGTTATTCGCAATGAAATTTCTGCTATTGCCGAAAAATATGGTGATGACCGGAAGACAGCCATTACATATGCACCTAATGAAATTTCCATGGAAGATCTGGTACCGGATGATCCTACTGTTATCACAGCTACCCATCTTGGCTATATCAAGAGAATGACAGCCGATACATTTAAGGCTCAGGGCCGTGGTGGTAAAGGCATCAAAGGTATGCAGACCATTGAAAATGATTATGTGGAAGATGTCATTATGACTACAAATCACCATAATCTTATCTGTCTGACCAATAAGGGAAGGGTCTTTAGATTAAAGGCTTATGAGATTCCGGAAGGAAGCCGGACGGCAAGAGGCACAGCTCTTATTAATATGCTGCAGCTTTTGCCGGAAGAGCATGTCACAACGGTTCTTCCTGTTCGGGAATTTAATGATGATAAATATCTCTTTATGGCGACAAGGAAGGGTACCGTTAAGAGAACTTCTCTTGCGGAATTTAAAAATATCCGGAAGAACGGGCTTATAGCTATTACCCTTCTTGAAGATGATGAGATCATCGGCATGAAGATTACTGAAGGTCATGAAGATATGATCCTGACGGCAAAGAGTGGTATGTGTATCCGCTTTAATGAAACGGATGTTCGCCCGACAGGACGTAATTCCATGGGTGTTCGTGGTATTCTCTTAAGAGAAAAGGATGAAGTGGTATCCCTAAACCGGGCTGATGATGGAAATCTTCTCTTTATTTCTGAAAAAGGTCTTGGAAAGAGAACACCGATGGAAGAATTCCATACTCAGAAGAGAGGCGGATTCGGTATCAAGGGTTATCGCATTACCGAAAAGACAGGTGAGATCGTGGGTGCCATGAGAGTTGATGATGAAAAAGATCTGATGATCATCACAACGGAAGGCATTATGATCCGGACGCCTATCAGTGATATTTCCATCGTGGGACGTATCACATCCGGTGTTAAGGTTATGAATCTGGCAGACGGAGTCAAGGTAGCAGGCTTTACCATGGCTGAAAAGGCAGAAGAAGAAACAGGAGATACGGAAGCTGAAGCTGAAAATATAGAAACCGGATCAGAAGAAAACAATGAATAAAAAAAATAATTTAAGAGAGAGGCTGTTTAAAAAAACAGCTTTTCTCCTTAGTGTATTAATGGTTTTCAGTCTTATTGGCTGCGGAAAAAATGAAGCGAGTGAATCTACTCAAAAAGCAGAGAGTGTATCACAAAGTACAGAAAGCTCCTCTCAGCCAGAGCAGGAAGAGGATTCCTCAGAGGCAGAGAATTCAGAAGATACAGGAGTTGATGAATATCTGACGGAAAGCGGCCTTGTACGGTCACCGAAGGTTAAGCTTAAAGGTGACGGGACCGATACCACAACTGTTATGATCTATATGAATGGATCTAACCTGGAATCAGATAATCATTCAGCAACGGTAGATCTCTGTGAAATCATTGATGCCGGCAGTTCAGATCAGGTTCATATCGTTGTGCAGACAATGGGAACGAAGCAATGGGATGAGTCAACGAAGATAGCTTCTGATCATTCCCAAAGATATGAAGTTAGCGGTGACGGCTTCCTTTTGGTAGATGATTCACTGGGGCAGCTTGACTGTACAAAGGCAGAGACCTTAAGTGATTTTGTTACTTGGAGTAGTGAAAATTATCCGGCAGACCGTTATGAATTAATTTTCTGGGACCATGGCGGCGGTTCTATTTATGGTTTTGGTTTTGATGAGTGGAATGAAGATGAAGGAGCATCCCTGACCATCGATGAAATGCAGACAGGTCTCAAAGATGCCGGTGTTTATTTTGATTTCATCGGGATGGACTGCTGTCTGATGTCTTCTATGGAAGTGGTTTATGCTTTATATGACTTCTGTGATTATATGATTCTTTCAGAGGATTTTGAATCAGATTACGGATGGTCTTATACGGACTGGCTTTCTGCACTTTATGAAAATCCATCCATTTCGACCATTGATCTTGGAAAGAAGATCTGCGAAAGCATGGTAAGCAAAAATGTTGAATACGGAGATGACGGCGGATCCATCTTATCTCTCATTAATGTCAGCACCATTAAGATTTTATACGAGGCCTGGAAAGATTTTGCTTATGCAAATCAGGATGCTCTGCTTGAAAAAAATTACAGCCGCTCTACAGAAGCAGGGGATGTTTGCCGTGTCGATCCCCGTATGTTGAAAATGCTTAAGGCAAAAGATGAAAGTTCAGCAGAAAATACAGAAAGCAGTGGGGAAAATAATGAGGATGACTCGTCTTCGAACATAATAGATGGTCTGGCATCCTATGGGCTAACGGATATTATGGCTGTGTCGGAGAGTCTGGATACAGACGAATCGGAGGCCTTATCTTCAGCCGTGGCTCAGACTTTGATTTATGTTGTAGCCAATGAAAAGGATTCTATTTTATCCGGTTTGTCCGTGACACTTCCTTATAGCGATACCTATGCTTATGAAATACTGTACGATATATTTATCAATGCCGGTATGGATGAGGAATATGTCACCTGGCTTAGAAAATTTACCGGGATTTCGGACAGCGAAGAATCTTATGATTATGAAGAATGGGATCAGGAATGGGATGGTGTTGAAAATTATGATGACAACTATGACTGGTCACAGTGGCAGGATGCAGCCTAAGACTTAAAATAATAAAGAACAAGGAAAGGTTGTTGTTTTAAAAAATATCTTCATGTGATGAATATCTAAAAAAAGCTCTGATGAGAATTTTCATCAGGGCTTTTTTGCTGTTACAACCCGGTCATTTCCGCCGAAATCTTTAAGGATGGAAATGTCTATGAAACCATTTTCCAAAAGGAGATTTTTTACAGTCTCTCCCTGATCGTAACCTATTTCAAAATAGATATGGCCGGTATTTTTAAGGTATTTAGGGCATTCCTTTGCAAGCACTCGATAGAAGTAGAGTCCGTCTTCAAAACCGTCTAGTGCCATATGGGGATCATGATCTTTTACCTCAGCATCCAGATCTTCAATGTCAGCTGTGGGAATGTAAGGCGGGTTGGAGACGATGACATCATAAGTATCCATAGGAATACTTTCAAAAAGATCACTTTTGATAAAAGTGACATCAACCTGATTTAAAGATGCATTTTCTGTTGCAACTTCCAGGGCCTTAGCAGAGAGGTCGATGGCATCAGCTTTTTTAAAATCTCCCAGTGATTTCAGGGAAATGGCTATGCAGCCGGATCCGGTACACATGTCAAGCAGGGCAGCTTTTTTTGGAATGATATTTTTTTCCTGGTCACTTAGAACCTGTTCAACTAAAATCTCCGTGTCCTGGCGGGGAATGAGAACATTTTCATTGACTTTAAAGGGCAAACCCATGAAATAGGTTTCTCCTATAAGATGCTGAAGAGGAATCCGCTCACCTCTTTTTTCAATTAACTGATGATATTTTGAAAGAAGTGAGGCATCGGCAATTTCATCTCGTATAAGAAGAAATTTTCCCCGGTCCAAACCGGTAACATGGCTCATCAAAAGAAAGGCATCGATATCGCTATCCGGAACGCCTTTTTGAGCAAGATAATTTTCTGCTTCCTGGAGAGCTTTGCGATAAGTTTGATTGATTAAATTATTCATCATGAAATACCAAATATAATAGTTCTTTAAAGAATATTAAAGGTTTCGTGGTATGAAAGAAAACAACCTGTCATTCAAAGGCTATTCTTTTTAGTATGAAGGGTTCTTAGACATTTAAAAGAAAAAAAGGATTGTGAAATCACAATCCTTTTTTTTCACGGAGAAGGAGGGATTTGAACCCTCGCGCCGGTTTCCCGACCTACACCCTTAGCAGGGGCGCCTCTTCGGCCTCTTGAGTACTTCTCCTCGCCCGAATCATACGGTTATTCGATTATGCCGCAATCTTGCGGACCAAGTTATTATACTAAAACAAACTCGTCTTGTCAACGGAGGTTTACAATCAATTTATAGAATGTTATAATGAACCCGTTCGCGGGGTTGGTATATCGGTATTACAAGGCCTTCCCAAGGCTTTAAGGCGGGTTCGACTCCCGTACCTCGCTTTTCGATAAAGAAATATGTGCAAAAAAAGAACTCGGTGGTAAATTCCATCGGGTTCTTTTTATATACGCGTAGCAACGAGCCAAGTTTCATAATTGTACGAGACTTTTGGGACTGCCGCAATAACATGAGAAATTCGCAAAGCGTGCATTCAATTGTTTTAGGTAATGATACCGGGATTGCTCCGGGCATTTCTTAAAAGATTACTTTATTTTTCTTGCTTCAAGATAATAACGTTTTTCACGGCTGTGGCCCATGGAGAAAGTCTTCCGCGGAAGGATACCATCAGCAATGACACCTCTGAAGAGCTGGCTCTTTTCCATTGCAGGAAGAAGGAAACCGATGGAATTTTCTTTTTTAGCCAGGTCGATGAGAGCATCATCATCGTGAATGTAGTCAACTTCACCGGCATTTTCTTTCAGATAGTCATCCAGGAAGTTCTGAAGCACACCGACAGCCAGCTCACTCTTTGCCTTATCCAGGTAGATCTGGCCGGATTCTTCACCAATGTACCATTTAACCGGGAAGCCGGTTTCAGCACAAGCTTCAGCTTTAAGGGTTTCAAGAAGCTTTTTTGTATCGGTGTTGAAGATGACACGATGGATCGGTTCAAATACCTGAGCAGGATCATGGATATTATTGAGTTCAACCAGAGCATAGCGGGCCGGATGATTGGAAAGATCTTCTCCCGGATGCTGTGCTTTCAGTTCTTCATAGCAGGCCTTGGCTGTTGCCAGGGAATGATTTCCGTCACCTACAGCAAAGACCATGGGAACACCCTTAAGTCCTTCGTATTTTTTACCAACATTGGCGGAATAATTCTCAAGAACGGCATTGAAGTTTTCGACATCCTTGCCTTCAACCAGCCATCCGGCAATATGGCCGCCCTCTTCCATGAGATCAAAATCATAAAGCTTTTTAAAGCCAGCCTTCTTTTTGCCAATGGGTTCGATCAGTTCTTTGTCATGATCATCGCAGAGCATGAGAATGTGGGGTAGCTCGATAGGAGCATTGCGGCGGACTCTCTGGCGGGGAGGAATACGTTCCGGAACGGTGCGTTCGGTAGCACGGATGGGACTTGTGGCTCCCACATTATAGTCATAGGCATCCAGATCTACCATGCCAACAAGACCATGACGGATAGAACCATTTTCGAGAGTTCGTTCAACATAGATCAGGCTGTTGGGATAAGTTGTAAAAACATCCTTAGCCAGGTAATCAGCCATGGTTTCATTAATTTTAGCAGTCTGCGTAGCTTCTTCCGGTGTTCCCAGCATAGCTTCCGGCAAAATAAGGTTCAATGTAGAAACGGAACCTTCCGCTGTTTTTTTGACTCTTTCCCAGTAAGCTGGATCAGAAGTGAACTGATCGCAGGCAATAACGGACCATTTTTCCATTGAATCGGTTTTCGGCAGAAGAATATCTGCCGGCATAAATGCGTTCATATTTCTCATCATCCTTTCATGAAATAATTTCAACATTATAAAATTTCCATGCCTGTATTTTGACGGATTCAGGACCTAATGTCAAATTGAAGAGACAAAAAAGTGAAATGACAGGTCACATATATTTGAAATTCATTCTTAAATCGGCTATAGTAAACAGTGCATTAAAGTGGGAAAGTAAAATAGAGAGAAAAACAGAAAACATAAGGGGTTATCTGTCAAAGATTTTTCTAAAAAAAGGAAAGGTCCCACAAATAACTTGTGCTAAGGGGTGGCACAGGAGGTTTTTAAAATTGGATAAATGGGAGTTAAGGGCAGAGGAGAAAAAGGCTGCCCGTGAAAAACAGCTTAAAAAGAGAATGCTGGTAGGGGGAGGCATTTTCGCAGCAGTTGCAGGCATTATTATAGTCGCAGCTATTGCAACAGCAGGAGCATCAGGAAAAAAGCAAGAAACATCAGAAGAAAAAAGTGAGATAAGTTCTATAGAATCCTCGGCAGAGTCGGTTTTGGAGAGCATCATATCATCCGATACATCGTCCGTTGAAGAAAGTACAGAATCTTCCGTGGAGTCTTCGGAAGCAGAAAGCAGTTCGTCAGAAACAGTGGAGGAAAGCAGTACAGCTGATCCTCTGACGGCAACGGTGGAAACCATTTCGACAGATCCGGCTCCTAATGGAAGCGGATTCGAAGTAGATGCATCCCGCACAAGCTGGAATTATGACAGCAATGGTGAAAAGACGGTTTATCTTACCTTTGATGATGGCCCGTCAGGGCAGACTCCAAAGGTACTGGATATTCTTGATCAATATGGCATCAAAGCTACATTTTTTGTGACCGGTCAGGTGCCGGAATATTATAGTTATATCAAAGAAGCCTATGATCGGGGACACACCATCGGTCTTCATTCTTATAGTCATAGTTATGCCCAGATTTATACATCCGTTGATGCTTATTTGAATGATCTGAATGCCATCGCTCAGGTGGTGAAGGATCAAATCGGATATGTGCCATGTTTTATCCGTTTTCCTGGAGGTTCCTCAAATGAGGGTTCGAAAGAATATTGCACTGGAATCATGACGGCACTTACATCCATTGTTCAGTCCAGAGGTTTTCAGTATTGGGACTGGAACTGTGCCAGCGGTGACGGGGCTGATGTAACAGCTGCCCAGGAGTTGGAAACTATAAAGGAAATAGATGGCAATACCACAAATGTCATTGTTCTGCTTCATGACGGAGGCGGTAAACAGGCGACAGTAGAGGCTTTGCCTGGCATTATTGAATATTTTAAATCGCAAGGATATACCTTTAAAGCTCTGGACCGTAATACCCGGGTGGAGCATCATACGATTTTTAACTAGAAGGAGGAGTTTACAAAATGGAAAATATCAATCCATACGCAGAAGGAATCGATCACGTTGAGCTTAATGCGGATGCCTTTTCAGTCCATATCCTGGATCAGACGCAGCTGCCCAACCGTGAAGTCTATAAAGATGTGAAAACACCAGAAGAGTGTTATGATGCCATCAAGAAATTAGAGGTACGTGGAGCTCCCTGTATTGGCATTTTTGCCGGTTATGCCATGGTTGTGATGGCACAGCCATATAGAGAACTTGGATATGCTGATTTTAAAGCGAAAATGGCAGAACTTAGCGCATACCTTAATTCATCCCGTCCTACGGCCGTTAATTTAAGCTGGGCTCTTAAGAGAATGGAAGGTGTCATTGCCGAAAATGAGGGCAAGACTACACCGGAGATCATTGATCTTATGATTGCAGAGAGCAAGGCTATTCACGAGGAAGATATTGCCATGTGCCGCCGGATTGCAGAATATGGCTTAAGTCTTGTTAAAGATGGAGATGGTATTCTGACCCATTGCAATGCCGGTCCTTTGGCTACTAGCAAATTTGGTACAGCCCTGGGTCCGATCCTTCTTGGTGAAGAGCAGGGAATGCATTTTCATGTTTTTTCAGATGAAACAAGACCTCTCCTTCAGGGGGCCCGTCTGACATCTTATGAACTGACAAAAGCAGGAGTAGATGTGACCTGTATCTGCGACAATATGGCCAGCATTGTTATGAAAAATGGCTGGGTTCAGGCTTGCTTTGTAGGCTGTGACCGCGTGGCTGCTAATGGCGACTTTGCAAATAAGATCGGCACTTCAGGGGTTGCTATCTTAGCTAAATATTATGGCATTCCTTTCTACACCCTTGGACCTACATCGACTATTGATATGAATTGTCCCACCGGCGATGATATTAAGATTGAATTAAGAGATCCCAATGAAGTAAAGGAAATGTGGTATAAAGAGCCGATGGCTCTTTCAGAAACAAAGGCTTATAATCCGGCATTTGATGTGACGGATCATACATTGCTTACCGCTATCGTAACGGATAAGGGTATCGTTTATCCGCCTTTTGATGTTAATCTGAAGAAGCTTTTTTCAGAAGATAAGTAAATAATTTTCGCTGAAAAATGTGCCGATTATGAATAGTTTGAGGATTGCGGAAGCGTGCAGCAGTCCTCGTATCATTGAAAAAATATCTTTTGATTTTAATATAAGATATGAGCATAAAAAAAATGAAATATAAATGCTTAAGGAGGTTTCCATGATTTTTAAAACACCGTCAGCCTGCATCGAGGCTGAAAAAGATGCCGTTGCTAAAGTTGTTCTGATGCCCGGTGATCCGCTGAGAGCTAAATACATTGCTGAAACTTATCTTGAAAATCCGGTATGCTTCAATACAGTCCGCAACATGCTGGGTTATACCGGTACTTACAAAGGCAAGAGAATTTCAGTTATGGGCAGTGGCATGGGTATTCCTTCTGCTACACTTTATGCTCAGGAGCTTTACAATTTCTTTGGCGTTGATGCCATTATCCGTATTGGTTCAGCCGGTGCTTTAAGAGATGATATGCATGTTAAGGATGTGGTCATTGCCATGGGTGCCTGCACCAATTCAAATTTTGCCCATACTTACCAGTTCCCGGGAACCCTGGCTCCTACAGCAAATTTTGATATGCTGTATGATGCCGTAAACGTAGCCAAAGAAATCGGTGCCAGTGTTCGTGTTGGTAATGTTTTCTGCACGGATATGTTCTATAACAAGATTCCGGATGTAGCCGTTAAAGCCCGTGATCTTGGTATGCTGTGTGTGGAAATGGAAACCGCCGGCATTTACCTTCAGGCTCTGGCCGAAGGTAAGAAGGCTGTCAGCATTCTTTCTATTTCCGATCATATGTTCAGGGATGAAGCTTTATCAGCAGCAGAAATCCGTGAATCCTTTAATGAAATGATGGTCATCGCACTGGAAACCGCAACTAAATATGCGGATTGATTGTTAAATATCTTATTTGGCTTAATAACTGCTCATTTTTATTTTAGAAAAAACGAACAGTGACTGGTCAGAGTTGATACGCATTCTGACCAGCCGTTATATTCATTTGCTAAAAAGATATGTAATTTCTTAAACTTTCATTAAGCATTGACCACTTCTCTTGAAAGGCCTCTTTTATCAATATATTATCTATAAGTATCAAAAATGAAAGTCCGGAAGCGTAAAAAAAATTTTCCGGATCACGAGGTGTTTTCATGAGAAACAGATTTGCTAATTTTATGGCAGGGCGCTATGGTACAGACCAGTTAAATCGTTTTATGCTGGGAATTGCCATGGTGCTCTTTCTTATTTCACTCTTTGTGACGAATGTAACCTATTGGATCGGGCTGGCACTTCTTATTTACAGCGTTTACCGTTCCATGTCCAGGGACATTTACAGACGAAATGCCGAAAATGAATGGTTTTTAAATAAGACGGATGGTATCCGGCGCTTCTTCCGACGGAAAAAGAATCAGTTCAGCCAGAGAAAAGATTATTGCTTCTTTAAATGCCCGAGCTGCCATCAGGAAGTCCGCGTCCCAAAAGGTAAAGGTCGTATCCGCATTACCTGTCCGAAATGCCGTAGTGAATTTGAAAAAACCACTTAAACGAGGTATTTATGTTTGGTTATGTCATTGCAAATCAGGAAGAGCTCAAGATCAAGGAATATAAGCGTTATCGAAGCTTTTATTGCGGTTTGTGTCATGTATTGAAGAAAAAATATGGCTTAAAAGGACAGCTGACACTTTCCTATGATATGACCTTCCTTATTATGATTTTAAATGCACTTTATGAGACTCCGCTGAATAAGGAGGTTCATATATGTGTCATGCACCCGATGGAAAAACATCCCATGGTGTTTAATGAAATAACGGATTATGTGGCGGACATGGATATTCTCCTGGCTTATTATAAGGCACGGGATGACTGGAAAGATGAGCATAGTTTAAAGGCCCACACCCTGGAAAAAGGTCTTTACAAGAAAGCCAGAATGATCCATGAAAAATGGCCGCGCCAGAGTCGTGCCATCAGTGAGTATATTGAAAAGCTGGATCGGGCTGAAAAAGAAAATATCAGTGATCTGGATTATGTGGCCGGTTTTACAGGCAATATGATGGCTGAGTTATTTGTCTATAAAGATGATGAATGGGCGGATGAATTAAGACGTACCGGTTTTTTCCTTGGAAAATTTATCTATCTTATGGATGCTTATGAAGATCTGGAAAAGGATCGTAAGAAGAAAAATTATAATCCCTGGGAACATTACAGCCATCGTGTTGATTTTGATGCTCTTGTAGAAAATACCCTGACAATGATGATGGCGGACTGTGCCAAGGCATTTGAGATCCTTCCCATTGTACAGGATGTTGAAATTCTGCGAAATATCCTTTATGCTGGGGTATGGACAAAATATTCAGAAATTCGAAATAAACGGGAAGCTAAAGGAGAAGAGAATGATAGCTGATCCATTCAAGGTAATGGGTGTCAGCCCTGATGTATCTGACGCAGAACTTAAGAAAACCTATCGTGCCCTTAGTAAGAAGTACCATCCGGATTCAAATCCTGATGATCCTGCCGGTGCTGAAGAAAAATTTAAGCAGGTGCAGGAAGCCTATCACCAGATTATGACTGCCAGGGAAAAAGGTACCAGTGCTTACGGCCAGAGCCAGCAGTCTAATTATGGTCAGGGCAGCGCACAGGGCGGCTATGGTCAGAGTTCCTACCAGAATAATGGTTATGCTGACTATGAGGGTGGCTATGGCAGTTTCTATGATTTCTTTAATCAGTGGAGCCGCTATTCCGAGCAGCAGCGCAGCCAGCAGTATGCCCAGGATACAAATGAGATGCGGGCAGCCCGCAATTATATTAATAATGGTTACTATGAGGAAGCCATCAATTCCTTAAACAGCACACCGGAAAGCAGCCGTAATGCCCGTTGGTATTATTATCATGCCATCGCTAATTCCAGTCTTGGAAATAATATCGCGGCAATGGAATCGGCTAAAAAGGCTTCCGATATGGAGCCGGGCAATGCAGAATACGCACAACTTCTTCAACAGCTTCAGAGCGGTGGCCGCTGGTATCAGAGACAGGGTGAAGGATATGGTGCAGGAGGTGCAGGCATGAATGCTACAGCCGGTTTGTGTCTGACGATATGTGCAGCCAATGCTTTATGCGGTTTGTGTCATCCTGGATTTATGTTTTGTATTTGACGATAAGGGAACGGATTGTATGGAAATGCAGTCCGTTTTTTCTATAGGAGACTTTATTCCTTATAGAAAAAGCTTGTTCATTGTAAAAAAATATGGTAAATTACGAGTTAGAATAAGCTAACTAATTAAATGCAGTTTAGAATTTTGTTCTCTTCAAATAGGGATAAGCCTGTCGACCATTCTGGTTTGAAATTTGCGGGAAGAGGTGATAAAATAACTGATACACGTAATGCAGGAGGAAAAACAATGCAGATACATAAATCGGCTGAAGACTATCTTGAAATGATTCTTATGCTTAAGAAATCAAAAGGTGATGTTCGTTCTATTGATATCGCTAACAGCATGGGATTTTCAAAGCCCAGTATCAGTATTGCGATGAAACATTTAAAGGAAGACGGTTATGTTATTATGGATAAGGATAACCTGATTTCTTTGACACCGAAGGGTATGAAGATTGCAGAGCGCATTTATTTCCGTCATGTCACATTGAGAGCTTTCCTGGAAAAGTTGGGTGTCAGTGAAGAATGTGCAGATGAAGATGCCTGCAAGATTGAGCACGATATCAGTGATGAGAGCTTTGAGAAGCTCAGTGCTTATCTTGAAAATGTTATGAATACTCAGGCTGAAATATAATAAAATGTCTTTAGTGGGCAGGGACTTAATGTCCCTGCTTTTTTTGTCGTATAGGAAACTTTGTTCTTATACGATAAAACGCTTTGCGAGGATGCGCGCTCGGCGCGAGAGTTTCGCAAGCGAAACTCTTTGTTCCCTGCGAAGCAACGAATCAAGATCCGTGTTTGCACGAGATTTTGATGATTGTCGTGATAACCTAAGAAAATTGCAAAGCATGTTTTGCAGTTGAAAAAGAGCTTCAAAAATCCATCATGAATTTATAGATTCTGTCAATTCAAAAATCCATCCGCTTCATTCTATAATGACCCCATCAAAGAAATACTCTTTAGATTTAGTTAAAAAGGGCAGAGATGTTCTTTTATTTCCCGGAGCATAAATGAAAAATATAGAAATTATAATTTTAACTGCAGGAGCACTTGCGGCTGTGTTTTTTGACCTCGAAAATAGAAAAATCCCCAATAAACTGATTATTTCAATGTGGTTTTTGGGGATAACTCTGTCAGTTTGCGGTAGCAGTGTGAATGAAATTCAGACAGCCTTGCGGTATCGGTTATGGGGAATAGCAATGCCTCTTCTCATTTTGATTCCACTTTTTAGGTTTAAGCTTATGGGAGCCGGTGATATAAAGCTGCTTTCTGCTCTTGGCGGAATTGCAGGTCTTCGAGGTATCTGGCATATTGGCGTTGGTGCTCTGATCTGCGGTGGATTTCTTGCTGTTGGCATTATGGCAGCAGATGATATATCATTTTCGGATTTTCGATTTTCTGTAGGGAATATGAAAGAAAGCTATAGGAAGGCTAAAGCTTTGAGTGGTTGTAGAGAGGAACATTATGATGACGGAAAAAGGATGAGGAATGTTTTAAAAAGAAAAAATCATCTGATTCATTTTTCTGTTCCGATTTTTATGGGGGTCATTTTATATGTGGGAGGTTTAATTTGAAAAGGTTACAGATGCTTCTTGCCTGTGAAGATGAGGTTTATACGGAGCGGTTTCTCATCTATGTCAATCATTATTATCCGGAACTTCCTTACGAATGGCATATTTTTACAGAAGGCAGCAAACTTTGTGCGTATCTTGCGGGTCAAAAGGCTGCTCTTCTTCTGATATCGGAAAGTATGGCTCACGGGATGCTCAGGTTCAGGGAAAATGATAGGGTATGGAAGGCCGTGGACAGCTGCATTCTCCTTGTGGATAAAGCTCCTGGAATTCAGCAGGCGGGGTGGAGTATGGTCAGCCGTTACCAGTCGATTCCCTTTCTTATGAAGAAGATAATGAAAATATATGCTGCTACTGCCAAAACTGAGAAGAAGGGCAATGTTGAAAAGGGAGAGATGGAGATGATCGGTATCTATTCTCCATGCGGACGATGCGGTAAGACATCTCTTGCACTGGCAATGAGTGAGGAGCTGTCAAAAGAAAAATCCACTCTTCTATTGAATATGGAGTGGTGTTCCGGTTTTGGAAAAAGATTTGATCGGATCTATGAACAGGATTTGTCAGACATTTTATGTGATATAGAGGAGCAAAGAGCACATCTTTCGGAGCGTCTGACAGCCCTTATCGTTAAAAACAGGGATGTCAGTTATGTGCCGCCCCTTCGAAATCAGGAAGATATCTGGGCGACAGATAAGGAAGTATGGAAGGAGCTTATTACTCTTATTCGGGAGGAGACAGGATACGAGGCTCTTATATGCGATTTTGGACAGGGTGTCCGGGGGCTTTATGAGCTGCTGGAAATGTGTGACCGGGTTCTTGTACCGGTTTATCCCGATGCCTTGTCAAAGGCAAAAACAGAGGAGTTCTTCCTGAGCCTTAAAAACGAAAGGTGGAAGAATATATTGGAGAAGATTGAACTGGTTTCCCAGAAGAAAATAGAATACTCGTAAGGCGTGGATTTTATAAAAGTTCAAAAAACCCTCTGCCTTTAGGCTGTGGGGACTTTTGAAGGAGATGCGTGAAGCGGATAAAGGGTGTTTTTGACAACAGGGAAAGGCAATGAATGAGTGAAGATAAAGAAGCTTATTTGGAATTTGTAAAATTAGAAAAGACTCTGAAGGAGGAGGTTCGTCTGCAGCTTTCCGGCAGGGAAGATCTATCAGATGAAGAAATAAGGGAGCTTTGTCAAAGCCTGGTGCGCAATGCTTCCATTGGCAAGTGCCTCAGTATTGGAGAGAGACGGCATTTGGCAGATAAGGCCTATCATGCGGTGAGAGGTCTTGGAATTCTGGATGAGCTTCTTCGGGATGATGCCATCAGTGAAATTATGGTTAATGGTCCTGATAATATTTTCATTGAAAGAAGGGGAAAGATAGAGAAGTGGCCGGAAAATTTTGACAGTGTCGAGAGCCTGGAG
Source organism: Oscillospiraceae bacterium (assembly GCA_963607995.1). Lineage (GTDB taxonomy): Bacteria > Bacillota > Clostridia > Lachnospirales > Lachnospiraceae > Chordicoccus. The sequence continues at coordinate 33,550 of CAVDGK010000002.1, forward strand.
GATATCATTCGAAAAATTGTAGGAAGCTGCAATCGGGTGATCAATGAAAGCTGTCCGGTGGCAGATGCACGTTTAAAGGACGGGAGCCGCATTAATGCTGTGGTATCACCGGTAGCACTGGATGGACCGGTGCTGACAATCCGCCGGTTTCCAAAGGAAGCTATTGATCTTGAAAAACTTGTTTCCTTTGGAAGTCTGACAAAGGAAGCTGCCTTGGAACTTAAGGATTTCGTCGGCAGACGGTATTCTATCTTAATCAGTGGCGGAACATCAGCCGGCAAAACCACATTTCTTAATGCCCTTTCCGGCATGATTCCTAAAAATGAGCGGATTGTTACCATTGAAGACAATGCCGAACTGTGCCTGCAGGATATTCCAAACCTGGTAAGACTTGAGGCACGGAGTGCCAATATGGAAGGTAACCCGGTGGTTTCCATTCGGGATCTTATTCGCACCTCTCTCCGAATGCGGCCCGATCGTATTATCGTTGGAGAGGTGAGGGGAGAAGAGGCAGGGGAACTTCTTCAGGCTTTAAATACCGGGCATAGCGGGTCACTTAGTACGATTCATGCAAATAGTGCAAAAGATACTCTGATTCGTCTGGAGACATTAACGCTTATGAGTGAAAATATACCGCTTCTGGCAATCCGACGGCAGATCGTTTCGGCGATTGACCTGGTGATTTATTTAAAGAGACTGCCGGATGGCAGACGGGGGGTAACGGAAATTGCCCGGGTCTGTGATCTCAAAGAGGGAGAATATGTGCTTAAAACTTTATACAGGCGAAATGAAAAGAGTCATCAGCTGGAAAGATGCGGAGAATGAAAGAAGAGAGTCTAAAACCGGAAACTGCATAAAGTGACATGAAGAACGCCATTAACTGGAAAAGTCATGGAATGTAGAAATCTGTTAACAGGAAAAGAGGCAGAAATGAAAAAGAAGAAGCAAGTCATCAGTTTGAAAAAGGTGGGAAATGAACAGCCGGAAAGAACTGATTACCGGAAGACATCCTTGAGCAGAAAGCAGAAAATATTTCTCTTTTTTGAGGGTGTTGTGCTGGCGGCAGGCATTGATTATCTCTTCTTTAAACGTGGGTTTATGCTGATTCCGCTAGCAATTATCATTCCTTTCTGGATTCGTATGAGAGCCGAAAAGATTAGGGATAAGCGGCAGAAAGAGCTTTATTACAGTTTCAGGGATATGCTTAATGGTTTATCGGTGTCTCTTCGTGCCGGCTATTCCATCGAAAATGCTTTCTTTGAAACAGAAAAAAATCTAAGACGTTTACAGGGGGAAAGTGATCTGACACGGGAAATAGCGTGGATCAATCAGGAGATACAACTTAACAGGCCAGTTGAAAAATTATTTGCTGATTTTGCCATAAGGAGCGGTATTGAAGATATTCAGAGTTTTTCTGCCGTTTTTTCTTCCATTCGAAGAACAGGTGGTTCTTTGTCGGATACCATTCGTTCGACGGCTCGGGTAATAGAGGAAAAAATCGATGTGGAGAGAGAAATCGACAGTGCCATCGCAGCTAAGAAACTGGAATATAAGATTATGATCATGATGCCGGCTTTGATCATTTTATATATGAATCTGACATCTCCGGGATATCTTGGTTTTTTCTACCAAAATACTCTTGGATTTGTGGTGATGCTGCTGTGCCTTCTGGGGTATGGGGCAGCCATTTATGCGGGTGGAAGAATCGTGGATATAAAAGTATAACAATGGGGATTAAGATAAACATTTAAAATAATTTTGTGGATGGAAACGACAATAAATAAAAAGATTTCTTACAGTGAAAATTGGATTAATGGATTATGCATTTTACAAAAAAAGAGAAACAAACTGCCATTAAGATAACCCTTATTTTCATGGCTTTGGGAGTGGCGATTCAAATGAAATCTTATCTGGAAAATACGGTTCTTTCCGGTTATCTTGTAAGGTCTGATTATGGCGGATCAGCTTATACAGCAGATCTGGTGGCAGAAACAGAAAATGGGAAGAAAGAGATAAGCATAGAGGTTGAGGCCAGACAATACACGGATGAAGAAATAGAAAATTTTCTTGATGAGGCGGAAAATGGTCTTGAAGAGCTGATTCTTGATGGTCAGTCTCCGGATCATATAAGTAAAGACCTTGAGTTAACAGAGAGTTATCAAAACTTTCCGGTAAAAATAAGCTGGCTGAGTGAAAATCCAGGGGTGATCAGTTATGAAGGCAGGTTGACGGACCAGATTTCGGAGGAGGGAGAGGAGGCTGTCCTGGAAGCAACTCTGTCCTGTCAGGGAAAAGAGAGATATAGAGAACTGGCGATTACAGTATTTCCAAAGGAAAAAACGGAAAGTGAAGAATTTCAGGATGCCGTCGGTGAAAGTTTAAAGAATCAGGATGCATCTTCTGAGAAAGTTTATCTGCCGGATGAAGTTGAAGGAAGTAAGGTTAAGTGGACATCAGATGGTGAAAAAAGCGGATTTGTGATTATTTTTCTGGGGATTGTGGCAGCCGGATTCTATCTTTTAAATATAAAGAAAAAAGCAGAGGAGAAAGAAGAAAAACGTTTTAGGGAGATGAATCTGGATTATCCATCTATTATCAGTAAAATGATGGTACTTTTGCGAGCCGGCCTTTCCATGAGAAATACCTTTTTTCGTATGGCTGATGATTATAAAAAGGAATTTCTGAGGGATGGCAGAAGCCGTGAAGGATTTGAAGTGATTTGCCAAGCCTGCCGGGATATGGAACAGGGAATACCGGAAGAAGAAGCTTATAGACGGATCGGTATCAATACTCCGGCTATTTACAAAACATTTTCGGTTCTTATAGTTCAGAATTTAAGACTTGGAGGACGTGAACTTTTGCGTCTTCTTGAAAGAGAATCAGAAAATGCACAGGAAGAGAGAAAGAAGCAGGCACGTATTTTGGGTGAGCAGGCTTCATCTAAACTTCTATTTCCAATGATGGGGCTGCTTGTCATTGTCTTTATTATTTTGATCGTACCGGCTTTTGTATCGGTGGGATGAGAAAAGAAGTCGTACATGCTATAATTCAAAGAAAGGAGGAGCGTTTCATGTTCAGAATGTATATTAAACTAAATGAAAAACAACTTTTAGTTGATGGTATGGGTTCTAAAAGTTCTGAATTATCTAAAATTGTAAAAAATATAGACAGCTATACCATTGATAAAGTTGTGAAGGACGTAGATGGAAATACAGAGCATGAATTTTCAACAACACAATTTGGCGACGAAAGTTATCTGATTAGCCTGTTAGAAGAAACGCCATGGTTTATGAAGTATGTATTAGTATGGAATACCAACGATAATGGATATTTTAGTGACATGATCGCAGTTGAGCGTGAAATGGGACTGAAGTGTTCTTATGCAGGATGATAAATTTTTCTGGGAATTTTCTTTTGATCTGTATAATGAAAAAGTTAAGAAATATTACGGAAGAAAATCCTTTACACATGGTTGGGAAGAAATAGGCAAATTTTTAATGATAAATGGTTTTAATAACAGAGATGATAAACAATACTCCTGTTATTTTACCAGTGAGGTTATGTCTCCACAGAAAGCAAGTGCTATAGTACGAAAATTGTATCGAGAATTGCCATGGGTTACTTTATGTATAAAAAAAGAATCTCTAACAATACGACAGGAAAGCGTTTTTTCAAATCTTAAGTATGCCCAACGATTAAATTCATCAAAGGAACACTTGATTCGGCTTGAAGGCTATTATGAAAAAATAGGAGTGGAAAATCCACTAAATAAAAGGTAAAAAGGAAGTTATCATGAGTAGACGCATCATTTTGGCTTCGGCTTCTCCGAGACGGCGGGAGCTGCTTGCCCAGATCGGAATCGATTTTGAAATTATGGTTTCTCAAAAAGAAGAAGCTTTAAACGAAACAGATCCAAGAAAGGTTTGTATAAAGGAGGCTGACATTAAAGCCAGTGATATAGCTGAGCAGGCAGAAAAGAAATATCCGGGAGAAAACATTCTGGTAATCGGAGCCGATACGGTGGTGGCCTCCGAGGAAAAAGTATTAGGAAAACCTCACAGCCGGGAAGAAGCCGGAGAAATGCTGAGAGGCCTTTCCGGCAGGGAACATCAGGTTTACACCGGTGTTTGCGTTATTTGTCTTCCGGAGGGTGCAAAAACATGTTTTGCTGAGGAGACGGATGTAGAAGTGGGTCCGCTTACGGAAGAAGATATCGAGGATTATCTCAATACTGGAGAACCCTTTGATAAAGCCGGGGCCTATGGCATCCAGGGTTACTTTGCCCGCTATGTGGTACAGATCAGGGGAGACTACAATAACGTGGTGGGTCTGCCGGTAGGCCGCCTTTTCAGGGAGTGTCTAAAAAACGAATTATAAAACACATAGAATGCACGCGCTGTGAACATTCTATTGTCATGAAGTTTAAAAACTGCTGGAGAGAGAATGCTTCTGCAGTTTTTTTATCGCATAGTAAACTCCGTTCCTATTCGATAAAAGGCTCCGTGAAGGCAATCATCGTCTGGTGGACGATGGATTAGCAGCCAACGGAAGGTCGTGTAGAATGCACTCGCACGAAGAAGAGATATATCGTAAGAAACCGCACTGGCTGCGAGCGTTTCGCAAGCGAAACTCTTTAACAAAAATCATCCATGATGATTTTTGTTTCCTGGAAATTTATAAAATAAATATAAAAAATCTTAATATTATATATACAATAGAGTGCGTTGTGTTTTTAATAACGTGATGATAATATTGAAAAAAAGCTAGTAAAACAGCTGACTTATAAGTAAATATGGCGTATGCAAGGCATAGAACCGGCAAGGACGTCGGTAAGGTTATGTGGAGTTAAGTAAACACGATATGATGTCCCGAGCGTTCTTCCTTATTCGTGACGAAGGTCTGGGCGCAGGCTTCATATCGAAAAAGGAAGGAACGCTTTTTTTGTTTCAACAATGAGTCAGAAGGTTGTATCGGGATGACCTCCTGGCAATATTTAAAGCAGAAGATGACGGCACACTTTCTGTATAACAAGAGAAGCTTCCGACCGGCAGTTTTACTTGGTTTTATAAATGAGCAGTATTCTTTATGGATATTGCCCGAAAAGAAAGAGAGGGAAACAAATGGCAAACACTAAAGAGAAAAAAGCAAACAGTGTAGTAAGAAACATGATGATCGCCCTCGTTGGCGGTTTGCTTGTTGGTCTCGGCTTCATGCTCCTGAAGAACAACCTTTCAGAAGGTACATGGAACACCATCAATGCATTACTCTTTGAAGATGTCACGGCTGATAAGGGCTTCAACTCCATCGGTCTCTTCTACATCATCGGCCAGCTCTTCATGAGAGGTCTTCAGCTTGCAATCGTACCGCTGGTACTTGTATCACTGTCACTGGCAATGTGCAGTATTTCCAATTCATCCAAACTTGGAAGAATCGCAGGACGTACCGTTATCGGATTCTTCTGCTTCTATGTAGTTGGTGCTGCTCTTGCAGGTATCGTTGCTTACGCTATGAAGGGTGCAGGATTCTTCAACGTTACACTTCCGTCTGAGGCTGTAACAGAAGCTGCTACTCTTGATCAGTTCAACCCGCTGGCAACAATCGTTACAGCTGTTCCGTCTAACATCGGTACAGCCTTCAGCAGCAACAACAGCATCCTGGCTGTCGTTGTAGTTGCTATCATCCTTGGCCTTTGCATGAATGCAATCGGCGAAAAGGCAGATCCACTTAAGAAGGTTCTGGAAAGCTTCAGCGATGTTATCAACCTTTATCTGACATTCCTGATCAACAAGATTGGACCTATCGGTATCTTCTGTCTGATCTCCCGTACATTTGCTGTATACGGAAGCGAATACATCAAACCGGCTGCTGCTTATATCATCGGCGCTATGATCACTCTGTTCATTCTTGTTTGCACCATTTATCCGATTGGTATCTTCCTTACAACCCGTTTGAATCCCTTCAAGTTCATGAAGAAGATTGCTAAAGTTGGTGTCTTTGGTTTCTCAACAAACTCATCTGCAGCCTGCCTTCCGCTGAACACAAGAACAGCCCTGGATGAACTTGGATGTTCTGAAGAAATCACAAGCTTCGTTCTTCCTACCGGTATGACCATCAACATGAACGGTACAACAGTTATGCATATGTTCGCTGTTACCTTCATCGCCGTTGCTTCTGGTATCGATGTTACACCGGCTAACCTGGTTACCGTTGCATTCCTTTCAATCTGTGCCGCTATGGGATGCCCGGCTATTCCGATCGCCGGAACTACACTTATCATTACCATCCTTTCCGGTATGGGCTGGACATCAGACCTTTGCATGATCGCTTATGCTTTGGTTGTTGCTATTAACCGTCCGGTTGAAATGGCTCTTCTTCCGCTGAACGTTATCGGTGATGCTGCTGTTAACGTCATCGTAAATAAGAAAGAGCATGAGCTTAATGAGGATGTTTACAACTCATAATCTGCTCTAAAAAAAGAAATCTTAACCCCCTGTCATGCACGAATGGCAGGGGGTTTTATCGTATAGGAAAATTCGTTCCTGTACGAAAAAAAACGCTTTGCGAGGATGCATACTCGTGTGAAGAAGAAAGATATCACAAGAGTCGGCGTTCAGCGTAAAAGTTTCACAAGCGAAACGCGTTGTTCTTCCTAAAATCGAAACATGGAATCCTTCAGTTCGATTTGGGCACAGTCTGGCTGAAAAAAATGCGGAATCCGCAAAAAAATCACGAAAGACAAGAAATGCAGCATGCAAGAAAATAATATTAAAACCATGTGATTCGAACAGAAAAATATAAATAATGTTGATATTAAACATATAAAATATCGAATTGCGTTCATGATGATGGAATGGTACATTATAAGAGGACAAGAGTATTTGCATCAGTCCACTTATTAAAGAAATGACTGCTAAGAGGTCATTTTTAGTATGAAAACACGAACTTCTAAGAGGCCGGCGGTTATCCGGCAGGGAAGTTTAAGTAAAGAAAAATATTAAAGGAGAATTGCCATGAAAATCGTAGTATTAGATGGTTATACTGAAAACCCGGGAGATCTGAGCTGGGAAGGACTTGAGAAGCTTGGCGAAGTTACGGTTTACGACAGAACTTCCTATGTAGAAGCTGATATTATCGCTGAAAGAATCGGTGATGCTGAAGTAGCTATCATCAACAAGACTCCTATCAGCAAGGCTACTATTGATAAATGCCCGAACTTAAAGCTCATCGCTGTTCTGGCTACAGGCTACAATGTTGTTGATTACAACTATGCAAAAGAAAAAGGCATTCCGGTTGTAAACGTTCCTACCTATGGTACACAGATCGTTGGTCAGTATGCTGTTGGTCTCTTAATGGAAATCTGCTCTCACTACGGTCATCATGATGAGACTGTTAAGGCAGGCAAATGGGAAAACAATGCAGACTGGTGCTATTGGGATTACCCCATGATCGAACTTTACGGAAAGACAGCAGGTGTTATCGGTCTTGGCCGTATCGGTCAGTCTACCGCTAAGATTCTGAAGGCTATGGATATGAAAGTCCTGGCATACGATACATTCCAGAGCGAAGCAGGAAAGGCTCTTGCTGAATATGTTGAACTGGATGAACTTCTTGCTTCATCAGATGTTATCTTCCTTCACTGCCCGCTTTTCCCGGCTACCGAAGGTATCATCAACAAAGATAACATCGCTAAGATGAAAGATGGTGTCATCATCATCAACAACAGCCGTGGTCAGCTGGTAGTTGAGCAGGATCTGGCTGATGCATTGAACAGTGGTAAGGTTTATGCTGCAGGTCTTGACGTTGTTTCTACAGAGCCGATCAAGGGCGATAACCCGCTCCTTAAGGCAAAGAACTGCATCATCACCCCGCACATTTCCTGGGCTGCACAGGCTGCAAGACAGAGAATCATGGACATCACTGTAAATAATGTTAAAGCATTCATCGATGGTGAACCGGTAAACGTTGTAAATAAATAAAAAATATAAAATTGGAAATTAGGAAGGCTGCGTCTGAAAAGATGCAGCCTTCTTTTTCTTTAAAAGTATAGTATGTTGTGTATTGCTGCTAAAGCAGACTGTCGTGGAGCTATGCGCAGGTTGGTTGCGACATATTTCTTTTCGCGTGAGGATGTATCCGGCCTGGCGGGCTTATTACTGTATAGGAATTGCAATGCAATTTTCTATTCAGTAATAAAGAACCAGGTATCTTGGCTATGATACCTGGTTCTCTTAGATATGAATTGTACTTTATAAAGGTTAAGCCATAGAGATGGGGCCGCCTCTCATCTTACCGGCAGTAACGATACGATTGATAGCTACCATATGAGCACCCATTCTCATGGAACCGCCCTTCTTAGCCATTTCTTCAACCTCGTCATAAGCCTTCAGCATGATCTTTTCAAGACGGCTGTTGACCTCATCCAGATCCCATGCCATACTCTGAATGTTCTGTACCCATTCAAAGTAGGAAACAACGACACCACCGGCATTTGCCAGGATATCCGGGATAACCGGAATGCCTCTCTTATTCAGGATTTCATCAGCTTCAACAGTTGTCGGACCGTTAGCAGCTTCGATAATAACATCAGCTTGGATGCGGTCTGCATTCTCACCTGTGATCTGATTTTCAAGAGCAGCCGGGATCAGGACATTGCATTTTGTTGTGAGAAGTTCATCGTTTGTAATATGCTTGATGCCATCAGCATTATAATCTTTAAGGGCCTTGCTGCGGTCGGAAAGGAAAGCAAGGATAGCCGGGATATCAAGGCCGTCTTCTTTGTAGACACCGCCTGACCAGTCACCAACAGCAATAACTTTCTTATTGGTTTCGGCAAGGATCTTAGCAGCTGTACCGCCTACATTTCCCATGCCCTGTACAACATAGGTCTGAGTCTGAGGATCACGTCCCATTCTCTCAAGGCAGTGATAAGTTGTAATGATGACACCGCGGCCTGTAGCTTCTGTTCGACCGATGGAACCACCCAGTTCAATGGGCTTGCCGGTAACAACACCCGGTACGGCATGGCCTTTGAACATGCTGTAAGTATCCATGATCCAGCCCATAACTTCGCCGTTTGTATTGACATCCGGTGCCGGAATATCCTGATCCGGACCGATAACTGGAAGAACACGGGTTGTATAGCGTCTTGTCAGACGGATCAGTTCGTCTCTGGAAAGTTCACGGGGATCAACCTTGATACCACCCTTAGCACCTCCATAAGGAATATTAACAACGGCACATTTAAAGGACATCCAGGCAGCCAGAGCCTTTACTTCGTCAAGGTCTGAATTCTGATGATAACGGATACCGCCTTTGTAGGGTCCGCGGGCACTGTTGTGCTGGACACGATAACCTTCAAAGACTCTGATTTTGCCATCGTCCATGCGGACGGGGATGGATACGGTCAAGGCTCTTTCCGGATAACGAAGAGTGATATAATCATTTTCTTCAAGACCCAGCTTTGCAGCAGCCTGATCCAGAACCTGCAGCATGTTTTCATAGGGATTATACTTCTTGTCAGCCATTTTTGATTCCTCCTTAAAATATTAAGTAAGTTAATAAAAAGTATTCAAATAATAAATAAAATCTATATATAAAGGTAAAAATAATGGAAAACGCAAATATAACGTTTTCCTTATTCTTTTATCACCGGAAACTGCCGTCTTTGGCAGTTTCCGACAAACCTTTATTTAACGTAAGTTATTTTCCGGGACTGCCATGAGGCAGTCGTGAGTCTCTTTTACAAGTTATCTATTCTGGAAGTTGGTGATGGCAATGCCTTCCTGCTCAAAAGCAGCACGGATCTTCTGAACGAAAGCCAAAGCCTTCGGGCCATCGCCATGGACGCAAAGGGTATCACCTTTAATGTCCAGATCTTTTCCGCTGAGGGCTTTAACTTTGCCTTCTTTTACCATGCGGATGCATCTGTCGATAGCAAGATTTTCATCTGTGATCATGGAGCCTTCCATTGAACGGGGAACTAAAGAAAGATCATCCATGTAAGCACGGTCTGCAAAGATTTCAGCCTTGGCAGTCAGACCCATTTTCTCAGCTTCTTCACCAAGAACGGCACCGGCACAGTAGTAGATCATAATGCTGGGGTCAATTTCATAGACAGCTTCACAGATGGCGCGGGAAACTTCTCTGTCGTACTGGCAAAGGTTGCCAAGAGCACCATGGGGAGCGCAATGCTGAAGCTTCATACCATTGCTGTGAACGAAAGCCCACAAAGCACCAATCTGGTATTTCATATCATTCTTAACTTCTGCGGGGGACAGAACCATTTTCCGTCTGCCGAAGCCCTGCAGATCACGATAACCCGGATGAGCACCAACAGCTACACCGTTTTCTTTGGCCATCTGAACGGTCTTGGCCATAACCATGGGATCGCCGGCATGGAAACCGCAGGCAACGTTGGCAGAGGTTACATAC
>CAVDGK010000003.1:0-31852 GCA_963607995.1 Oscillospiraceae bacterium
GGGCTGGAGCCGGCGGCGATGAAGCAGCTCTTTTTGCTTATGAACTTTATCGCATGTATGTAAAATATGCCGAATCAAAAGGCTGGAAGACAGAGCTTCTTTCCAGCAATGAAATTGGTCTCGGCGGCTTTAAAGAATGCACGTTCTCCATTACGGGAAAAGGTGTTTATGCCAAACTGAAATATGAAAGCGGAACCCACCGGGTTCAGAGAGTACCGGAAACGGAATCCGGCGGCAGAATTCATACTTCCACGGATACGGTGGCTATTATGCCGGAAGCTCAGTCAGTGGATGTGGATATCGATCCCAAGGACATCAAGATGGATGTTTATCGTTCCTCCGGTGCCGGCGGACAGCATATTAACAAAACTTCATCAGCTGTGCGTCTGACTCATATTCCGACAGGCATTGTAGTAGCCTGCCAGAATGAACGTTCCCAGCTTCAAAACCGAAATAAGGCTATGGATATGCTGCGTACCAAGCTTTATGAAATTGAACAGGAAAAATTAGATACAGAAAGAGCCGATCTTCGCCGTTCCCAGGTTGGAACGGGGGACCGGTCTGAAAAAATAAGAACTTACAATTTCCCTCAGGGACGTGTAACCGACCACCGTATTAAGCTGACATCCCATAATCTTACAGGTGTTTTAAATGGCGACCTGGATGAATTTATTGACGCATTGACAGCGGCGGATCAAATGGCGAAACTTTCCATGCAGGAAGAAGAGTAAAAGGAGAAGAATATGAAAAAGACATCTTTAGCCATTATGGCAGCAGGTCTTGGATCCCGCTTTGGCGGCGGTATTAAACAGCTGACACCTATGGGACCCAGCGGCGAACTTATTATCGATTATTCCATTCATGATGCATTAGAAGCCGGTTTTGACCGTATTGTCTTCATTATCAGAAAAGATATCGAAAAAGATTTCCATGAGATGATCGGTGACCGCATAAGCAAAGTAGCTCCTATTGCGTATGCTTATCAGGATGTTAATGATCTGCCGGCTCCCTACAAAAATCCGGCTGAGAGATCAAAACCCTGGGGAACAGGCCATGCTATCCTGGCTGCCCGCGACATCGTAAAAGAACCTTTTGCTGTTATCAATGCCGATGATTATTATGGTAAGGAGGGCTTTAAAATTCTCCATGATTATCTGGTAAAGACAGAAGATACACCGGATAAGCAGAATATTGCTCTGGCCAGCTTCATTCTTGGTAATACCTTAAGTGAAATCGGCAGTGTAAAGAGAGGTCTCTGTACACTGGATGAAAATGGTTTACTTGTAGGCATTAAAGAGACAGAAGGCCTGGTTAAGACAGCGGATGGTGCCGGTATTGAAACAGAAAATGGCATTGTCAGTGTGGATGCCAATGGCCCGGTTTCCATGAACATGTGGGGCTTCATGCCGTCCTTTATGGATGAACTGAAGAAAGGTTTCCCGGAATTCCTTGCTGAACATGGTGAGGAACTGAAGAGTGAATATCTCCTTCCTGAAGTGGTAGATCAGCTGATCAAAACCGGCAGAGCCGATGTTTCAGTTTTGGCTTCCCATGATAAATGGTTCGGCGTTACCTACAAAGAAGATACACCTTCTGTTCAGGCTGCTTTTGCAGATATGATCAAGAAGGGGATTTATAAGACACCGCTGTTTTAATCATACAGAAAATTCGTTCCTATACGATTAAAATGCTCTGCGAGAATATGCACTCTCGCGAAAAAAACTAAAATACATTTTTCAAAATGAGGAATTGGAATGGGAAAATATTTTGGAACAGATGGATTCCGCGGCGAAGCCAATGTAACCCTTCGGGCGGAGCACGCCTTTAAAATCGGTCGGTTTTTAGGCTGGTATTATGGAAAAAATCATAAAGACGGAAAGGCTTCCATTGTCATTGGCAAGGATACCCGCCGCAGCAGTTATATGTTTGAAGATGCCTTATCCAGCGGCATCACGGCTTCCGGTTCCGATGCTTATCTTATGCATGTTACAACGACGCCGTCAGTTTCTTATGCTGTCCGGACTGAGGATTTTGACTGCGGCATTATGATTTCTGCCAGCCACAATCCTTTTTACGATAATGGCATCAAGATCCTGAACGCGCAGGGGCAGAAAATCGAAGCTTCTGTAGAGGAAATGCTGGAAGCTTATATAGATGGTGATTGGGAAGAAATCCCCCTGGCAAAACGGGATGCCATCGGTCGGACGCAGGATTTTGTAGCCGGACGCAACCGTTACATTGGCCACTTGATCTCAGTGCCTACACGTTCATTTGAGAATATGCGGGTAGGACTTGACTGTGCCAATGGTGCTGCATCTTCTGTGGCTAAAAGCGTTTTTGATGCTCTTGGGGCTAAGACGTATGTGATTCATGCAGAACCGGATGGCACAAATATCAATCGTGACTGTGGTTCAACTCATATCGAATCCCTGCAGAAACTGGTTATAGAAAAAGGTCTTGATATTGGCTTTGCCTATGATGGGGATGCTGACCGCTGTATTGCTGTAGATGATCAGGGAAATGTGGTTAATGGTGACCTTATTATGTATGTCTGTGGAAAATATCTCATGGAAAAAGGCCATCTTTCCGACCACACTATCGTTACCACGGTTATGTCAAATATGGGACTTTACAAAGCTTGTGAAGCTGCCGGCATTAAGACGGAACAGACTCAGGTTGGGGATAAATATGTGGCAGAAAATATGACAGTCCATAATTACAGCTTAGGCGGAGAGCAGTCAGGACATATCATATTCAGCCAGTATGCTGCTACAGGTGATGGTCTTCTGACTTCCCTTATGGTGATGCAGACCGTTATCGACAAAAAGAGAAAGCTTTCAGATCTGGCTGGTGAAGTTCGCATCTATCCCCAGGAACTTATTAATGTCCGGGTTACAGACAAGAAAGCAGCCCGTTCCAATCCTAAGGTTATGGCTTCTGTTAAAGAAGTGGAAGAGGTTCTTGGATCAAACGGCCGTATCCTGGTGAGGGAAAGTGGTACTGAACCTCTGATCCGGGTTATGGTGGAAGCAGAGACTGATGAGATTTGTCTTGATATGGCAGAGCGGGTGGTTCGGGTTATTAAAGAAGAAGGACTAGCAGCAGACTAATGAAAAAGAAAGGTGTTCTCATACTGGCCCTTGCCCTGACTTTGAGCTTTACCGGATGCGCCAGGGAAGATGCCCGGAATGCTTATGAAGCCGGCGTGGAAAAACTTCAGAATGCCGATTATGAAGGGGCTATAACCTCCTTTAATGAGACGATTGAGACCGGCAAATTTCAGGCATATGCCTATAGAGGCCTGGGACTTTCTTATATGCTTGAAGGCTCTTATGCCGATGCCTGCATCGCTTTTGAACGTGCCCTTCTTTACCTTGATAATGAAGGAGAAGATTTTATCCGGGATGTTAATCTTTATCTGGCATATTGCCGGACGCAGCATGCAGAAAAGGACAAGGCTATTGAAATTTACACCACCATGCTGAAGAACGAAACGGATCCGGAGGTTCTCTTTTTAAGAGGCCGGCTCTATATGCAGAATGATGACAAGGAATCGGCCAGAGCAGATTTTGATAAAGCTGCCGAACTTAGTAAGGATTATGCCCTCTATATCAGTATTTACCAGCTGTACAGTGAATATAATATGGATGCAGATGGGGCTGAATTCCTGAAAAAAGCTTTGGATATAGCTGAGTCAACGGAAGAAGATTATTACGACCGGGGACTGATCTATTATTATCTGCAGAATTACAATGCAGCAGAAGAAGCACTGACAGAAGCTCTCCGGAAGGATGAAAGTGACATGGAATCTCTTCTCCTTTTGGGACGGGTCTATCTGGCTAAGGGCAATATATCAGATGCCAGAGCTCTTTTTAAAGAACATGTTTCCGATGGAAATGGAGCGGCTGCTGCCTATAATGGCCTGGCTTTGTGTGATATGGCTGAGGAAAATTATGATTCAGCCCTTGAAAATGTGAATGCAGGCCTTACTTTGAATGATGAGACTATTCAGCAGTCCCTGCTCTTTAATGAAATCGTTATCTACGAAAATAAAAATGAGTGGGAGACGGCCCAGACTAAAGCGGCGTCTTATGTCGTATCTTATCCCTCTGATGAAAATGGTCTTAGGGAAAACGAATTCCTTACATCAAGGCTTTCGGAATAAAATCATTTAAGAAACTCAGATGAAAAAAAGGCAGGACAGCCTTGCGTTGCCCTGTCATTTTTCTCTCTTATCAGTTAAAATGTAAAGAAAGAAAAAAGATTCATGCACGAAGGCTGTTGTCAGGGCATTGAAGCTTTTCTTTTGAAATAGCTAAAATAAGTACATAAAAAGATGAAATGGTCCTTGATTTTAAGTGCAAAAGTCACAAAGAAATGTATTTATTTCGGTACATTGACAAATTTGTGACTTGATTGTTAAAAAAATGTTGAACCCGTTTTTTTAAAGAGTATAATATCTATAATAGTTATAAGTGAGAGGTGTATTCAAAATTAAATAATAGGATACACGGATCTGAAACTAAAGTATTTTGAAATGAGGAAAATATTTTGACACATACCATTGCCGTCGCCGGAAAAGGTGGCGTAGGTAAAACAACAATCTGCGGTATGATCGTTAATCGTCTGTGCCGCAGCGGCAAATCACCCATCCTGGTGGTGGATGCTGATGCCAATTCAAATCTGAATGAGGTTCTGGGTGTAGATGTAGATGTCACCCTGGGAGATATCCGTGAAGAAATGGCCCATGCTGAAAAGCATGGCGATCCCATCCCGGGAGGCATGACAAAAGCAGAATATACAGAATTCCGTTTTAATTCAGCACTGATCGAGGAAGATGACTATGACATGCTGGTTATGGGACGGACTCAGGGAAAAGGCTGCTATTGTTTTGTAAATGGACTTCTGCAGACCCAGCTTCAGAAATATTACAAAAATTATCAGTACACAGTGATTGATAATGAAGCCGGCATGGAGCATATTGCAAGAGGAATCCTTCCTCCGATCGATACGCTTTTCCTGGTTTCGGATTGTTCGAGACGCGGTATCCAGACTGTGGGACGCATAGCTCAGATGGTTAAAGAACTGGAGCTTAAACCCGGTACGGTGAAGCTGATCGTCAATCGTGCACCGAATGGAGTTCTGAACGAAGGCGTTTTAGAGGAAATTAAGATTCAGGGATTGGATCTTCTCGGCGTCCTTCCGCAGGATGAAGTTATATATGAGGCAGATTGCAATGGAGAACCCAGCTCTAAGGTACCTGAAGATTCTGCCGTCAAAAAAGCTCTGGCTGAAATGCTGGAAAAAATTGATCTTTAAGTAATAAGTATCCATTAACACCCAACATATGTTTTCAGGAGGAACAATACGATGGGATATCAGATGAAGAAGCATGCGTATAACGCTTCCATCAACACAGTCGAACTTGGCACAGGCGAGAAAGCTGTCAAGATCGGCGGCAACAACACATTGCCATTTTATTCTTTCGATGCACCGACAGCTAACACAGCTAAGATCGGTATCGAAATCAGTGATATGGCATTAGAAGAATACAGCCAGCCGGCTCTGAAGAAGTTCTATGACGGCTGCGATACCATCGCAAAGATGGCTGTTCGTGCTCAGGAAATTCCGGGAGCATCATTTATCGTTCTTCACCTTGAAAGTGCAGATCCGAATGGTGCCAACACATCCGTTGAAGACTGCGTTAAACTTGCTAAAGAAGTTTCAGAAGCTATTTCACTGCCCCTTGTTATCATGGGATGCAAGAATGTTGAAAAAGATGCTGAAGTCTTCAACAAGATCAGTGAAGCTTTGACCGGAAAAAATATCCTGATCATGTCTGCAAGAGAAGAAAATTACAAAACAGTTGGTGCTTCAGCTGTTATGGCTTATCAGCAGAAAGTAGCTGCTGAAACCGCTGATGATATTAACTTAGCTAAGCAGCTGAATACAATTATGATGCAGCTGGGTATCCCCAGTGAATCTATGGTTATGCAGCCTGGTGATTCTGCAGCAGGATATGGTTTTGAATATGTTGTTTCAACTCTTGACCGTATCAAAGCAGCTGCTTTCACAGCTAACGATACACAGCTCCAGATGCCTATCATTACACCGATTTCTGCCGATACATGGGGCGTTAAGGAATCCACCCTTCCGGAATCCGAAGCTCCTGAATGGGGCGATGCCGAAGAACGTGGTATCGATATGGAAATCACAACTGCTGCAGCCTGCCTTGCCTCTGGCTCTGATGCCGTTATCATGAGACATCCGGCAGCAGTAGAAGCTGTTTACAAAATGATTGAAGCACTGGCATAAGGAGGGGTTAAAAAATGGCAGTAAAAGGCTTAGATATCTTTAAATTATCACCGAAGAAAAACTGTAAAGAATGCGGCTCTCCGACATGTATGGCTTTCTGTATGAAGGTTGCCCAGGGTGCCGTTCCGATTGAAAAATGTCCGTATATGTCTGACGAAGCAATTGCTCTTCTGTCAGAAGCAACAGCTCCGCCAATGAAGACAATCGAAGTTGGCGGCCATAAGCTTGGCGGCGAAACTGTTATGTTCAGACATGAAAAAACATTCGTTTCCCCGACACGTTATGCAGCTACACTTTCATCTGATATGGATGATGCTTCTGTAGCAGCTGCTATTGAAGCACTGAAGCTGATTGATTACGAACGTATCGGTGAGAGAGAATATGTTGAATATGTCTTCATCGAAGATGCCGAAAACGGTGCTGACAAGGTAACAGCCCTTGTTCAGAAAGCTGTTGAACTTGAAAGAGGCGTTATCGTTGAAACAAAAGATCCGGAAGTTGCAAAAGCTGTTATCGCTGTAACAGGTGATGTCATCATCGATGGTGCTGATGCTTCTAACTGGGAAGCCATGAATGAAGCTGTTAAAGGCAAGGCTATTCTCGGTGTTAAGGCAGGTACTCCGGAAGAATTCTTCGATGTTGTTGAGAAAATCGAAAAGGCTGACAACAAGAAGCTTGTTCTTGATGTAACAGCTGATACACTGAAGCAGACATTTGCTAATGCCGTTATTGTACGTCGCGGTGCTTTGGTTGAAGGCGTTCGTACACTGGGTTATCCGTCCATCGTTAATATCGGTAAGCTGGCAGCAGGTGATTCTCATTATCAGAACGCTCTGGCATCACTCTTTACAACAAAATATGGTTCCATCGTTGTTATGGACAAGATGACATATGCTAATGCTTTGGCACTGTATGGCTTAAGACAGAACGTCTTCACAGATCCGCAGAAGCCGATGAGAGTTGAACCGGGCATCTATCCGCTGAATGGTGCCGGCCCGGATGATCCCTGCGTTGTAACCGTTGACTTCGCTCTTACCTACTTCCTGGTATCCGGCGAAATCGAACGTTCCAAAGAACCGGTTAACCTTCTTATTTCTGATGCTTCCGGTATGTCAGTTCTGACTGCCTGGGCTGCAGGCAAGTTCTCATCAAATTCTGTTAAGAAGTTCTTTGATGAATTTGATATTGCAAGCAAGATCAACAACCGTACCCTTATTCTTCCAGGTAAGGTAGCCGTTATGAAGGGCGAAATTCAGGACAAGCTGCCTGAATGGAATGTTGTAGTTGGTACACGCGAAGCCGTTGAACTTGTTAAATACCTGAAAGATAAGACATACGTTGAAGCAGCTGAAGCTGTTGCTAAGGCTAAGAAGCCTATCGAAAAGAAGAATGTCGAAATCATCGATGCTCCCATCGATTACAGCAAGCTGGAATATCCGGAAATCAAGCATGTTGATCTGGGTGTTACCTATCAGCAGCGTGATCCGAACTCCAAGAAGTTCGTTACCATCGGTGAACGTATCCACTGTATATCTCCGGTTATCCGCGAAGCTATGAACAACTTCGATCCGGATCCGATCCTTAAGAGAGCTGCTGAACAGATCAAAGCCGGTGCTACTTACCTTGATGTCAATATCGGTCCGGCAGAATCCAATGGTCCGGAACTGATGACATGGGCTGTCAGAACACTGCAGGAAAACTTCAACAATGTTCCTCTTGCACTGGATACAGCTAACAAGAAAGCTATTGAAGCCGGTATTCGTGTTTACAACAGAACAAACGGTAAGCCCATTGTTAACTCAGCTGATGCCGGTTCCCGTATTTCCAACATTGACCTGGCCGCTGCAAATGATGCAATCGTAATTGCCCTTTGTTCAGCTGATGGTATTGCTAAGGATAATGAAGAACGTATGGCTCACTGCCATAACATGCTGGAGCGTGGTATGAGCCTTGGTATGGAAGCTACAGACCTTTGGTTCGATCCGCTGTTCCTGGTTGTTAAAGGTATGCAGGACAAGCAGATGGACGTTCTTAATGCCATCAAGATGTTTGCAGATGAAGGCCTGAAGTCAACAGGTGGTCTGTCCAACAACTCTAACGGTGCACCGAAGGCCGTCAGACCGGTTATGGATTCTTCACTGGTTGCTATGGCTATGATGCAGGGTCTGACTTCTGCTATCATCAATCCTAACGACAGAAGAACAATGGAAACCATCAGAACCTGTGATATCTTCAAGAATTATGAACTCTACTCAGATTCTTACCTTGATTTCTAAAATGTAAACAGACGGCCGGCAGCCATTTTTGTGGCTGCTGGTCGTTATGCTTATAAAAAAGAAAAGGAGACTTTTATTATGAGCGCTTTAACAGATCTGATTTATGGTGGATCAAATGCAGTTGCCGGTTTAACAGAAGGTGCTGTTAATGATGCCATTACAAAGTATGGTGAGGATATGCCTATTGCTTTTCCAGATACGGCTTATTTCTTCCCAACAATTTATGCAGCAACCGGTGTAAAGGTGCAGAAATTAGGTGACCTGCCGGCTTGTGTCGGTGTCCTTAAGAGCCTTATCACAAACGAAGAGGATCTGGGACAGGCACTTAATGCAGGACTTGCAACAGCCGTCGGTGCAGAAATCATCGAAGGTCTTAAATATCTTGACGGGGCTCAGCCCTATGCCAATGAATCCGGCATCGGCTTTGTTCCGGATTCCGTTATTCGTTCACTGGGTGTTCCCCTTGTTACAGGTGACATCCCGGGTGTAGCTGTTGTTCTTGGAAAAGCAGATAATGCAGACGATGTAACAGCAGTTGTTAAGGATTATCAGTCAAAAGGTATCATGACATTCCTTATTGGTGATGTTATTGAACAGTGCATCGAAGGCGGTGTTAGGGCAGGTCTTGAATTCCGTGTCGTTCCGCTGGGCCATGATGTAACGGCTGTTATCCATGTTGTGACGGTTGCTATCCGTGCAGCCCTTATTTTCGGCAATATCCAGCCAGGTGATCTTCCGGGCCTTTTGGCTTACACAAAGGAAAGAGTACCGGCTTTTGTTAATACATTTGGCGCTATTGATTCGGTAGTTGTATCTGCCGGTGCCGGTGCTATCGCTCTTGGTTTCCCGGTAGTGGTTGATATTGATCTGGCTGAAAATCAGGTTCCTGGTGCTCTTGAATCAGTTCTCGATCATGCTGAAACCGTTAAGAAGTCACTGGAACTGAGAAATATCAAGATCAAAGCCACAGAACTTCCTATCCCGGTTGCTTTTGCAGCTGCTTTTGAAGGCGAGATCATCCGTAAATCCGACATGAAGGTTGAGTTCTATTCAGGAAAGAATCCTACAGCTGAACTCGTTATCATGCGTAATATGGATGAAATCGAAGATCATAAGATCAACATTATTGGTAATGATATCGACTGTGGTGAGAAAGAATTCGCCCTGGCAACATACGTACAGGTTGCCGGTAAGAAAATGCAGCCGGATTTTGAATCCGTTATCGAAAGAAAGTTCCACAGCTGGATCAATTATATGGAAGGTGTTATGCACACCGGCCAGAGAAATCAGATCCGCATCCGTATTTCAAACGATGCTTATGACAAGGGTCTGAGAATGAAAGACTTCGCTGAAGTTATCTACAACATGATCATGAATGAATTTGATGCCGTTGTTGATAAGTGCGAGGTTACACTTATTACGGATGCAGCTGAAGTGCAGAAATTCCTGGATGAACAGGCTATGCCTCGTTACAATATGAGAGATGACAGACTGGCTTCCATGACAGATGAATCTGTTGATGAGTTCTATACCTGTATTCTCTGCCAGTCCTTTGCACCGGCTCATTGCTGTATCGTTACACCGGAACGTCTTGGTCTTTGCGGTGCTGTTTCATGGCTTGATGCCAAGGCTACTTATGAACTGAACCCGAATGGTCCGTCACAGCCGGTACCGAAGGAAGGCTGCATTGATGAAAAAACAGGCCGTTATGAAAAGGTTAATGAAATGATCAATACGGCAACTCATGGTGCTATTGATAATGTTACCCTGTATTCCATCATGGAAGATCCTATGACATCCTGCGGTTGTTTCGAATGTATTTCCGGTATTGAGCCGATGTCCAACGGCTTCGTTGTAGTAAACCGTGAATATGTGGGTATGACACCTGCCGGTATGACTTTCGGTGAGTTGGCATCCTGCACAGGTGGCGGTGTTCAGACTCCGGGCTATATGGGCCATGGCCGTCACTTCATCGCTTCCAAGAAGTTCATTTCTGCTGAAGGCGGTATCGAAAGAATCGTCTGGATGCCGAAAGAACTGAAGGATGATGTTGGTGAGAAGCTGAATAAGACAGCTAAAGAACTTTACGGCATCGACAATTTCACAGATTACATTGCTGATGAAACTGTTACAACAGATGTTGAAGAGCTTTACAACTGGCTGACAGAAAAGGGCCATCCGGTTCTTGAAATGGAACCGCTCCTTTAATCAGCTGTTTAACACAATGGGGTGAAAGTTATGAAGAAATCCCATTGCCATGCAATAAATTTTTAAGTAGGTGAAATTATGACAGAGGTTATTTTTCAAATTGAAAACGGTGATGCGGTTACTGTATCGGCTAATGCCGGTGATAACCTTCTGGAAGTGGCACGGGGAGCGAATATAGCTATAGACGCTCCCTGTTCCGGAAACGGATCCTGCGGAAAATGCCGGGTCCGCCTTCTAGAGGGCGAACTGGACAGCGTACAGACAAGTCACATTTCCGATGAGGAATATGCAGACGGCTGGAGACTGAGCTGTTCCAGTCGCTTGAAGGATGGTCAGGTAAAGATTATGGTGCCGGACATTGCATCGGCTTATCAGAGTCGTATCAAGACGGCAGATCTTTCTGATGAAAATGAAATAAAAGTTTTTACATCCATTCAGGAAAACATGAGCTCCGTTGATTTGGGACTTTCTAATAATTTTGAAAGTCTGGTAGTGAGGATGGATGAACCGACACTGGATGATACACTTCCCGATAATGAGAGACTGATCAAGGCTGTTAAGAGTGCTGTTAATTGTCAAAAGGTACTTCTTGGTTTTCATACACTGCAGACTTTATCGGAGACACTCCGGGCTAATGACTTCACGGTATCGGTGATTTATGAAAAACAGAATGATAGTATCGTTATTTATGACGTAGAACCTGTCAGTGAACCGGCTGCAGTATGCGGTATTGCTGTTGATATCGGCACAACTACCGTTTCAGGCGTTCTGGTTGATATGAGAAGCGGAAAGCTTCTGGCTAAGGCATCAGCCGGTAACGGTCAGATTCGTTATGGTGCTGATGTTATCAACCGTATCATTGAACAGTCAAAACCTAATGGTCGGGAGAAGCTGCAGAAGGCTATCGTTAAGGAAACCCTTGTTCCCATGACGAACCTTCTCATCAAATCAGCTAAGGTTAAGCCAGGTCAGATTGTACGTCTTACCATTGCCGGTAACTCTACCATGAATCATCTTCTGATGGGTGTTTATACCAATCCCTTGAGAATGGAACCTTATATTCCGACATTCTTTTCTTATCCGGCCTTTGAAGCATCTAATCTTTTACCCTCGGTTAATCCGCAGGCAAAGATTTTCCTGGCTCCCAATATCGGTTCCTATGTAGGCGGCGACATTACGGCAGGTGCCATGGCCAGTATGATCTGGAATAAAGAAACATTTTCCCTTTTCATCGATCTTGGTACTAATGGTGAAATCGTCTATGGAAACAGTGATTTCCTTATGAGCTGTGCCTGCTCGGCAGGTCCTGCTTTTGAAGGCGGTGACATTTCCTGTGGTATGCGTGCAACGGATGGTGCCGTTGAAGCCGTGGTCATCGATAAAGATACCATGGAACCCACCATGAAGATTGTCGGCAAAAAAGGTCAGAAGGCTGTAGGTATCTGCGGCAGTGGTATCATCGATATCATTGCAGAACTTTACAGAACGGGAATTATTGATTCCAAAGGTAAATTCAAACGAGAAGGCAAGAGAGTCCTTCGGGATGAGCATGGTATGGGAAGCTATGTACTGGTACCCCATGAGGAGAGTGAAACCGGACGGGACGTTACCATTACGGAAGTGGATATTGAGTCCTTCATCCGTGCAAAAGGAGCCATCTTCTCCGCTATTGATACTATGCTGAAATCCCTGGATATGACACCGGACTTCATTGATAATATTTATGTGGCCGGTGGTATCGGTAGCGGCATTAATATTGAAAATGCTATTCGCATCGGCATGCTTCCGGATGTGGATCGTGATAAGTATGATTATATCGGGAACTCATCGCTGGCAGGTGCTTATGCCATGTTAGTTTCAGATCCGGCCTGCGAGAAGGTTCATGAGATTGCGTCTAACATGACCTATCTTGAACTTTCCACCTATCCGGGGTATATGGATTATTTTGTGGCATCCTGCTTCATTCCCCATACGGATCAAAATCTGTTTCCGTCAAGTAAACAGGAGATGTAATGAGCGAAATACTCGAAAAAAAAGAAGTTATTAATAACAAAGAAGAAAAACCTCTTCAGTATTATCTTGAAGAATATGCCGTTATTGATCCGGAAAAGAGAGGCAAAGCTCTTGGAATAAATTATCAGGATGGCTGTTTTTCCATGGATATGTTGGGCGAAAGCTATCGTATTTCCTGGCCGGAGGGGGTTATTACTTCTGAAAATGAGAAGGCTCTCGCTGTCTGGAACAATGAGGCCAAGATCATGATCTACCGTTACCTGGTACATGGACAGGCTATTCCAACATCAGGCAACTTTAAGACATTCCGGGAACTTCCCTGGGGGGAGGTTTATATCAAACCCTTTACCGGAAGATGCATCACACGTCTTGCTTATAAATTCAGCCGGGATTTGGATGGTTTTAGATGGGCAGCTCCTCTTTTAGGCGGTGTTCCCATGAATCATGGTGACGCAGGGTTTGAATTTGTTTTTACGGGTGAATACAGACTGCGGGTATTTATCTGGGCAGGAGATGAGGAATTTCCACCCAATGCCCAGATCCTGTATTCCGACAATTTTTCGGTTGGTCTTTCTGCAGAAGATTGTGTGGTCGTTGCAGAAATGCTGATAAATGCATTAGGTGAAAAACTAAAAGCAAAAAAGTAACAATTAAAAAGTGAGAAGGTTTAGGAGGTAACAGAAATGGCTGCGTATAAGTCAGATATTGAAATCGCACAGGAAGCGACAATGCTTCCCATCACCGAAATTGCTGAAGCTGCAGGTGTTGATGAAAAATACCTGGAACAGTATGGCAAGTACAAAGCAAAAATTGATTACAACATGCTGAAGGAAACAAATCGTCCGGATGGCAAACTGATCCTTGTTACCGCTATCAATCCGACACCGGCCGGTGAAGGAAAGACGACTACTACGGTTGGTCTTGCTGATGGTATGAAGAGAATGGGAAAAAAGGTTATGGTTGCCCTTCGTGAACCGTCTCTTGGACCGGTCTTTGGTGTTAAGGGTGGCGCTGCCGGCGGCGGTTATGCCCAGGTTGTTCCTATGGAAGATATTAACCTTCATTTTACAGGCGACTTCCACGCTATCGGTGCTGCAAACAACTTACTGGCAGCTATGATCGATAACCACATCTTCCAGGGAAATGAATTAAACATTGATCCCCGCAAGATTACATGGAGAAGATGCGTTGATATGAATGACCGTCAGCTTCGCAATGTAGTAGATGGTCTTGGCGGAAAGACAAATGGTATGCCCCGTGAAGACGGATATGACATCACAGTTGCATCTGAAATCATGGCTGTTCTTTGCCTTGCCAGCGACATTAAAGATCTGAAAGAAAGATTATCAAAAATTATTATCGGTTATACATATGGCAAAGTTAGCGAACAGAAGCCGGTAACAGCAGGTGATCTTCATGCAGAAGGTGCTATGACAGCTCTTCTTAAGGATGCTCTGAAGCCGAACCTTGTACAGACTCTGGAACATGTACCGGCTATCGTACACGGAGGACCTTTCGCTAATATCGCTCACGGCTGCAACTCTGTAACAGCTACAAAGATGGCTATGAAACTGGCTGATTATGCTATCACAGAAGCAGGTTTCGGCGCTGACCTTGGTGCTGAGAAGTTCCTGGATATCAAGTGCCGTATGGCAGGCTTAAAGCCCAGTGCCGTTGTTATCGTAGCAACCGTTCGTGCTTTGAAGTATAACGGTGGTGTTCCGAAGGCTGATCTGAATAATGAAAATCTGGAAGCTCTTGAGAAAGGTATCCCGAACCTTCTGAAGCATGTATCCAACATTAAGAATGTATACAAACTTCCCTGCGTTGTAGCTATTAATGCATTCCCCACAGATACAAAGGCTGAACTTGACTTTGTAGAGGCTAAATGCAAAGAACTTGGTGTTAATGTTGCTCTTTCTGAAGTATGGGCAAAAGGCGGTGAAGGCGGCATCAAACTTGCTGAAGAAGTTATCCGTCTTTGCGAAGAACCCAATGACTTCTCCTATGCTTATGAACTGGAAGGTTCTATTGAAGACAAGCTGAACCAGATCGTTCAGAAGGTTTACGGTGGCAAGAGAGTTGTTCTGACAGCAAATGCTCAGAAACAGGCAAAACAGTTAGAAGATCTTGGATTCGGCAACTGTCCCATCTGCGTGGCTAAGACTCAGTACAGCTTAACGGATGACCAGACGAAACTGGGTGCTCCTACAGATTTCGAAGTTACAGTACGTAACCTGAAGGTATCTGCAGGTGCCGGCTTTATCGTTGCTCTTACTGGCGAGATCATGACTATGCCGGGTCTTCCTAAGGTTCCGGCTGCTACAAAGATCGATGTAGATGAAAACGGTAAGATCACAGGTCTGTTCTAAAATATTAACTATTTAAATAAGAAGAAAATTTGTCAGAAAGCCTGCGCCGTTTTGCAGCGGCACAGGCTTTTCTTAAGAGGAGATAATATGACAGCAGATAAAACACAGGAATCCTGCCGGGATTTTGTTACGGTACTGGCTTCTTCTGAACCGGCTCCCGGTGGCGGCGGTGCTGCCGCACTGGTAGGCGCCATTGGCACAGCTCTTGGAAACATGGTTGGTTCATTGACTGTTGGTAAAAAGAAATATGCAGATGTAGAGGAAGAGATTATTGCCCTTAAAGCTCAGTGCGATGATCTTCAGAAGCAGCTCCTTGATCAGGTCCCTGCTGATGCAGAAGGTTTCCTTCCTCTGGCTAAGGCTTATGGCATTCCGAAGGATGATCCGAATCGTGACACGATTATGGAAGAAGCAACCATGACTGCCTGCTCCGTACCGGTTCATATCATGGAACTTTGCTGTGAAGCTTTAAAGACGGTTAAAGTTTTTGCAGAAAAGGGATCAAAGCTGGCTGTTTCTGATGCTGCCTGCGGTGCTGTAATTTTAAAGGCAGCTTTAGAGGCCGCATCTTTGAATGTCTATATTAATACAAAATCATTGAAGAACCGTGAAGAAGCTGAAAAGCTTAATGCAAAATGCGAAGAAATGATCCGCGTTTACGGTGCAGTTGCTGATGAAGTTTATGAGAGCGTTCGGGCTAAATTCCTGGGCTAAGAGGAGAGAAAATGGCTAAACAGTTATTAGGAAAAGAAGTGACGGCAGCTTTGGATGCCCGTCTTTCTGCAAAATGTGAAGAACTGAAAGGAAAAGGGGTTTCACCGAAACTTGCAATTGTTCGCTGTGGTGAAAATCCTTCTGATATTTCTTATGAAAAAGGTGCTAGCAAGAGAGCAGAATCCATTGGCGTGGAAGTAGAGAAGATTCTTCTTCCGGAAGACATTTCTAAAGATGATCTTATCGCTGAAATCGAGAAGCTTAATGCAGATGATTCCGTACACGGCGTCCTTTTATTCCGTCCTCTGCCGAAACACCTGAAAGCTGATCAGAGTGAAATCTGCAATCATCTTCTGGCTGCAAAAGACGTTGACTGCATGACAGACCTGAGCAATGCCGGTGTTTATGCCGGTAAGGAACTGGGCTTCCCGCCATGCACACCTCAGGCCTGCATGGAAATCTTAGCTCACTATGATTATGATCTGACAGGTAAGAATGTGGTAGTTATCGGTCGTTCTCTGGTTGTAGGCAAACCGGCTGCCATGATGCTGATGGCAAAAAATGCCACAGTTACCATCTGTCATACAAAAACAAAGAATGTGGAAGAAATCGCAAAGAAAGCTGATATTATCGTTACATCAGCCGGCGTTTTGAATAGCCTGACAAAAGACTTTGTTAGTGAAGGTCAGACTGTCATTGATGTTTCCATTAACTGGGATCCTACAAAGAAAGAAGGAAAGGGAGGAATCGCAGGGGACGCTGTCTTTGCAGATGTTGAGCCTATCGTAGAGGCTATTACACCGGTACCCGGCGGAGTCGGTTCTGTTACCACATCTGTCCTGATCGAGCATGTGGTGACAGCAGCAGAAAGAACAATAAAATGAATTTTTTTAACGCGGCAGAAGGCGTAGAGAACTACGCCAATGCCGGTAAAAATAAGTCGGAGATGCCTTTTGGAAAAATGATCGCACTGGGAGTCCTTGCCGGAATCCTCATCGGAATCCCAGCTATGGTCACCAATATGGCAAGCTACTCCTTCGATAATAACTCTCTGGTTCGGATTATTTCCGGTGTTTTCTTTGCTTTCGGTCTTGGAATAGTTGTTCTGACCGGAGCAGAACTCTTTACGGGAAATACTCTGATCATTATCAGCGTCATAGATAAGCGGACAAGCGTTGTAAAAATGCTGCGCAACTGGATAACGGTTTATATCAGCAATTTCGTGGGTGCTATTCTGGTTTCATTGGCAGCGGCTAAGTTTAACTGGATGTCTGCCGGAAATGGGGCACTGGCTGAATTTTGCTTTAAACTGGCTAACAGCAAAATGACCATGAGTTTTCAGAATGCATTTGTTATGGGAATCCTCTGTAATATGCTGGTGACACTTGCTGTACTGGTAAGTCTCCAGGCAAAAGATGTTACAGGACGTATCCTTGGTGCCTGGGTGCCGGTTATGTTTTTTGTTATAGCCGGTTTCAGCCATTCGATTGCGGATATGACCTATTGCATGATGGCTCTTTTTGCAAAATCAGTTTATCCGGAAATTGCGGCAAATTATCCGTCATTGACCTGGGGCAATTATTTTTCAGGCAATATGCTGCCGGTTACTCTTGGCAATATTATAGGAGGCTGTGCAATGGGCTTCTTATTCTGGTTTGCATATCTGCGAAAAAAGAAGTAAGCTGGATAACAGGGATAATCTTTTGACTGTGGGCTATTAGGGAATACCTGCAACATTAGATAAGTTCAACTCTACGTTGAAACTTAAAATAAATAAAATTAACACCCGTTACATTGTGTGAGAGTACATAATGCAACGGGTGTTTTTATAACGTAATGGAAAACATCGTTCATAGACGATATAAACGCTCTGCAAGGGGCACTCATCGTCCAGTGGACGATGGTTTAGCATCGAACGGAACGGAGTGTAGACCATGCTCGCGCGAAGAGAAATATGTCGCAAGCGAAGCTTTTTTAAAGCGAAAGATTATTCTGTTTTGGTATTGTTTTCAACTTCCAGAAGTTTCTTGGAACGAACCAGAAGAGGAAGTCCGAACAGGGTAATGAAACCAGAAGCATCGTGATGGTCGTAAAGATCACCGGTAGTGAAGGATGCCAGGGATTCATTATAAAGACTGTAGGGAGAAGTTGTACCGGCCTTGATGATGTTGCCTTTGTAAAGTTTGAATTTAACTTCACCAGTCATATATTCCTGAGTGGATTTAACAAAAGCAATGAGAGCCTGGCAAAGAGGTGTATACCATTTGCCTTCGTAAACAACTTCGGCCAGCTTATTGCCAATATTCTTTTTCTCTTCCATGGTGGCACGGTCAAGAATCAGTTCTTCCAGCTGCTTGTGAGCTGCCAGAAGGATGGTGCCGCCCGGTGTTTCATAAACACCACGGGATTTCATACCAACGACACGGTTTTCAACGATATCAACGATACCAATACCGTTTTCGCCACCCATCTTGTTCAGGGTACGGATGATGTCAGCAACCTTCATCTTCTTTCCGTTAACAGATGTCGGCATACCTTTTTCAAATGTCATGGTTACTTCTGTTTCAACATCCGGAGCCTTTTCCGGTGTAACACTCAGAACCAGCATGTGATCGTAGTTAGGAGCCTGAGCCGGATCTTCCAGTTCAAGACCTTCATGGCTGATGTGCCATAAGTTCCGGTCACGGCTGTAGCTATGGGATGCATCGAAGGGAAGGTCAATGCCTTTGCTCTTGCAGTAAGCGATTTCATCTTCACGTGATTCCATTTTCCAAAGATCAGTCATTCTCCAGGGAGCGATAATCTTAAGATCCGGAGCCAGAGCTTTGATACCAAGTTCGAAACGAATCTGGTCATTACCTTTACCTGTTGCACCATGGCAGATAGCTGTTGCACCTTCAAGGCGGGCTACCTTAACCAGAGCTTTGACGATGGCAGGACGAGCCATTGATGTGCCCAGCAGGTAGGAATTTTCATAGACAGCACCAGCTTGAACACAGGGCATAATGAAGTTTTCTGCGAAATCATCATTGATATCTTCGATATAAAGTTTAGAAGCACCGGAGAGCTTGGCTCTTTCTTCCAGGCCTTCCAGCTCGCTTTCCTGACCGCAATCAACGCAGCAGCAGATAACATCATAATCGAAGGTTTCTTTCAGCCACGGAATAACGGCTGTGGTATCAAGACCGCCTGAATAGGCAAGAACAACTTTTTCTTTTGACATAAGAGATATGCCTCCTTATAATATTCTGGCAACTATGATAAAATACATACAAAAATTATGCAAGCTTTTTTCCATTACAAGTGGAAAATATATTGCATAATATGCACCCTGAATGTATAATTATGCAATATTCTGAAAGATGATTGATAATGTTTTAAGTGCACGAGCTGAACTGAGTGCTCCTGCACGGACAGACATGCTTCCGCTCCGCTCGCCGAGCAGCGGACACTAAACTCACTCATCATTTCACTCGAGTTCATTAAGTGCCGGCCTCCTCGAGGGTCTTCCTTTGCAGGAATACAACGGCTATCTCTATGTAATAAACATTTGAAAGGATTTTATAGATATGATTAAAGCAGGTATCATTGGGGCGACGGGATATGCCGGCGCTGAAATTGTAAGAATCTTGATGAATCATCCGGAAGTAGAGATTAAGTGGTATGGCTCAAGAAGCTACATCGAGCAGCCCTATGCAGATGTCTACGGCAGCATGTTTGAAATCGTTAAAAGCAGCTGCCAGGGCGAAGATCTTGAAAACTTAGCTGATTCTGTGGACGTTATCTTTACAGCTACACCCCAGGGGTATCTTGGCGGTGCTATCAGTGAATCCATTCTTTCAAAATGTAAGGTCATCGACCTTTCCGCTGATTTTCGTATTAAGGACGCAGCTCGTTATGAACAGTGGTATAAAATTCATCACGAATCACCACAGTTCCTTGAAGAAGCAGTTTACGGCCTGTGCGAGATTAACAGGGAAGATATTAAGAAGGCCCGTCTGGTAGCTAATCCGGGCTGCTACACCACGTGCTCCATTCTGACACTTTATCCCTTAGTAAAGGAAGGACTTATTGATGAGAATTCTATCATCATCGATGCTAAGTCTGGTACATCAGGAGCCGGTCGTGGTGCTAAGGTACCGAATCTTTTCTGCGAGGTTAATGAGTCTATCAAGGCTTATGGTGTTACAACACACCGTCATACACCGGAAATCGAGGACCAGCTGGGTTATGCAGCCGGTCATCCCATCAGCCTGATCTTTACACCTCATCTGGTTCCCATGAACCGTGGTATCCTGGCGACCTGCTATGCTCGTTTGAAAGAGGGAGTTACCCAGGAAATGATCGATCTGGCTTATGACAAATATTATCAGAATGAGAAATTCGTCCGTCACCTGCCTAAGGGAAAATGCCCGGAAACCCGTTTCGTAAAGGGCAGCAATTATGTGGATGTCAATGCCATTGCTGATCCAAGAACAGGCTATGTGGTAGCTATGGGTGCTCTTGATAATGTTGTCAAAGGTGCAGCAGGACAGGCTGTTCAGAATATGAATCTGGTATTTGGTTTTGCGGAAGATGAAGGTCTTAAGGCCGTTCCGATGGCATTCTAAAAAATAATAGAAAATGTGTCAGATCTCATGACAGACGTGGATGATCAAAGATAATGAAAACATGCCTGCCGGAAAGATGACACTTAATCCTAATATTATATAAAGAGGAAAGATATATGTATAAGGTAATAGAAGGGGGCGTTACCGCTCCGAAGGGCTTTATGGCAGCCGGTTGTGCAGCCGGAATCAAGAAAAATGGCAAAGCCGATATGGCTATGATCGCCAGCACGGTGATCTGTGATGCAGCCGGTACATTTACCACCAATATGGTGAAGGCAGCTCCGGTACTTTATGACAGAAAAATCGTTAAAGAAAATAAAAAGGCCCAGGTTGTGGTTGTAAACTCCGGTGTTGCTAACGCCTGCACCGGTCAGGAAGGTTTAAATGCCTGTGAGGCTACAGCAAAGAAAGCGGCTGAGGTTTTAAGCGCTCTTCGTGCTCAGGATACAGAAGGCAAACCATCTGTTAAAGGCGAAAATGGTCCGGTAGAGGCTTCCTCCGTTCTGGTAGCGTCAACAGGTGTTATCGGTGCCCAGATTCCGGTGGATAAGATCTGCAATGGTGCCGAGATGCTGGCCGGTATGGTGGCTCCTACGAAAGAAAGTGGTCATGAAGCTGCCCTTGCTATTATGACAACGGATACAAAGCCTAAGGAAGCTGCCGTTTCCATTACTTTAAGTGATGGTACAACAGCCGTGATCGGCGGTATGTGCAAGGGATCCGGTATGATTCATCCTAATATGTGCACCATGCTTTCCTTTGTGGCAACGGATATTGCTATTGATCAGGCCCTTCTTCAGGATGCCCTGAGTGAGGATATTAAGCTGACTTACAACATGGTTTCAGTTGATGGCGATACATCTACTAATGATACATGCCTTCTTCTGGCAAACGGCCTGGCCGGCAATAAGAAAATCACGGAAAAAGATGCTGATTATGCCCTTTTCTGTGAAGCTCTTCATTATGTTAATGAATCACTGGCCAAGAAAATGGCTGCTGACGGTGAAGGCTGCACCATGATGTTTGAAACAAAGGTTGTGGGAGCAGATTCTCTTGAGAATGCCAAGACTCTGGCTCGTTCTGTTGTCTGCTCATCTCTGACCAAGGCTGCCATGTTCGGCCATGATGCTAACTGGGGCCGTATTCTCTGTGCCCTGGGTTATTCCGGTGTTACCTTTGATCCGGAGAAGGTTTCTATTACATTGAAGAGTGCTGCCGGCGAACTGGCTATCGTGGAAAATGGTATTTCTACTAATTACAGTGAGGAAATTGCCACAAAGATTCTGTCTGAAACAGAGGTTTATGTCACCTGTGATATGCATATGGGTAATGCTGAAGCCGCTGCCTGGGGCTGTGACCTGACTCATGAATATGTCACTATTAATGGAGATTATCGTTCATAAAGTACGTTTTAGGAGAATGGAAAGGAATAAAAGATAAAGAATGAACAGTAATATGGATCTGTGGATCGAGAAGGCCAATATTTTAAGCGAGGCTCTTCCCTATATCCGGGAATTCAATGGAAAAAAGATCGTTGTTAAATATGGCGGCTCAGCTATGACGGATGAAGAATTGAAAAAATGCGTTATCCGTGATGTTGCCCTTTTAAAATTGGTTGGTATGAAACCTATCATCGTTCATGGAGGCGGTAAGGAAATCAGCAAATGGGTTAAACTTAATGGCGGTACGCCGAAATTCATCAGCGGCATGAGAGTCACAGATGAAATGACCATGGAAATTGCTGAAATGGTTCTTAACAAGGTTAATAAGAGTCTGGTTCAGGATATGGAACAGTGCGGTGTTAAAGCTGTTGGTATTTCCGGTAAGGATGGTATGACCCTTCAGGTTAAAAAGAAAATTTTGCCGGATGGTCAGGATATTGGCTATGTAGGTGAGGTCTGCCAGGTAAATACTGAAGTTATCGATACCCTGATTGAGCAGGATTTCGTTCCGGTTATCTGCCCCATAGGTATCGGCGGAGAGGATTTTAAATCCTATAATGTCAATGCAGATGATGCGGCCTGTGCCGTAGCTCAGGCTGTTAAGGCAGAAAAGCTGGTATTTTTAAGTGACATTGAAGGCGTCTATAAAGATCCGCTGGATCCGGATACTTTGATTTCACGCCTTACCATTAGTGAGGCAGAGAAGTTTATTGCAGAAGGAAATGCAGGAGGCGGCATGCTGCCTAAGATTCAGAACTGCATCGCTGCTTTAAAGAGCGGTGTATCCCGGGTTCACATCCTGGATGGCCGTCTGGAACACAGCCTTCTTCTTGAATTCTTTACCAGAAAAGGTGTTGGTACCCTGATTTTCCCGGATGACATGGAGGTTTAAAATGAATACAGAAGAACTGAAAAAAGTAACAGAGGAAAATGTCCTCCATACCTATAATCGTTATCCTTTTGTCCTTGAAAGTGGACAGGGGGTTACTCTTAAAGATACAGATGGCAAAGAATATCTGGATTTTGCAGCCGGTATTGCTGTTTTTGCTCTGGGGTATCATTATCCGGGCTATGATGAAGCTCTTAAAGCCCAGATCGATAAGGTGATCCATACATCTAACCTTTACTATAATGTACCCCTTGCCGGTGCAGCTGAAAAAGTTATTAAGGCTACAGGCATGTCTAAGGTTTTCTTTACAAACAGCGGTGCAGAAGCCATCGAAGGTGCTGTCAAGGCGGCTAGAAAATATGCTTATACCCGTGATGGTGTAGCCGATCACGAAATCATTGCTATGAAAAACAGTTTCCACGGAAGAACGGTTGGTGCTCTTTCCGTTACAGGAAATGATCATTATCAGGAAGCTTTCAAACCATTGATGGGTGGTGTTCGTTTTGCGGAATTTAATAATTTTGAGAGCATTCTGAATGCTATAACCGATAAGACCTGTGCCATTATCATGGAAACCGTACAGGGTGAGGGCGGTATTTATCCGGCAGATCCGGAGTTCTTAAGAGCTGTCAGAAATATCTGCAACGAAAAAGATATACTTCTTATTTTAGATGAGATTCAGTGCGGCATGGGCCGTACCGGAAGTCTCTGGGCATGGCAGCAGTATGATGTTGAACCGGATATCTTAACGACAGCAAAGGCTCTGGGCGGCGGTGTTCCGGTAGGTGCTTTCGTTCTGAATGAGAAAGTAGCGAAAATGTCCCTTGTTCCGGGAGACCATGGTTCAACCTATGGCGGCAATCCTCTTGCCTGCGCTGCTGTTGAAGCTGTCTTTGATATTTATGCAAAAGATCATATCGTTGATTATGCAGCTGAAATGGGAGCTTATTTTGCAGATAAACTGGCTGAACTTGCCGAAAAGAAAGTCAGCGTTAAGGAAAGCCGCGGCCTTGGTCTTATGAGAGGTCTTGAAATGGCAGATGGCTATAAAGTCAGCGATGTTATTGCTAAATGTCAGGCAGAAGGCCTTCTTGTCATCTCTGCAGGAAGCAATGTTCTTCGTATGGTTCCGCCTCTTATCATCACGAAAGAAGATGTGGATAAGGCTATTGCAATTCTGGATAAATGTCTGATTTAAAGGCTTGTAAATCCATAGGCCATTCGCTAAAATAAAAGCTGTGCACACGACTTTACAAAGGAAGACCTTTTGTGAAGGAGGTGCACAGCTTATGTTTTTTTTATGGATTTTTACGAAAGACCAAAAGCTGTCTGCAGCTTTAAATCATATTTTTTATCCCCTTATTTTAGTTATGCTTCTCATAACAGGTTGCGGAGGAAAAACGGAAACTGTTTTTCAAACCGATGAGTCTTATGAGAATTTTTCGGAAAATGAAGATGAGTCGGAGGCAATAGAGAGTGCTTCTTTCGAGACTTCGTCCGAAATTGATGAGGCAGGACAAAATGAAGGAAAAATCGTGATTTATATTTGCGGAGCGGTCTTAAATCCGGGGGTATATACATTTTCAGAAGGTGCCCGGGTCTGTGATGCCGTGGAAGCGGCAGGAGGACTTGACGAGAATGCCGACAGAAGGCGGCTTAATCAGGCAAGGCTTTTGACAGACGGGGAAGAAATCATCGTCTATGAAAATGGAGAAGAGGCTGAGGCGGAAAACACAGTGCAGTCTGCTACCGGAGACGGAAGCCAGGGACTTGTTAATATTAATACAGCCGATCAGACGACACTGAAAACCTTATCAGGTATCGGCGATGTGAAAGCTCTGGCTATTATACAATACAGACAGGAAAACGGGGCGTTTAAGACCATTGAAGAAATCAAATCGGTTTCGGGTATTGGAGACTCCCTGTTTAATTCAATTAAAGATCAGATTACAGTGAATTGATAGAGAAAGCAGGAATATAAATGGCGAAAAAAGTATTAGTTGTAGATGATGAGAAGCTGATCGTCAAGGGACTTCGCTTTTCCCTGGAACAGGAGGGCATGGAAGTGACCTGTGCTTATGATGGCGAAGAAGCCCTGCAGTATGCAAAAGAAACAGAATATGACATCATCCTTCTTGATTTGATGCTTCCGAAACTGTCAGGCCTTGAGGTTTGCCAGCAGATTCGTGAGTTTTCCAATGTTCCCATTATTATGCTGACGGCAAAGGGGGAGGATATGGATAAGATTCTGGGCCTTGAGTACGGAGCTGATGATTATATGACGAAGCCATTTAATATTCTTGAAGTGAAGGCCCGTATCAAAGCCATTCTTCGTCGTGCCAGAAAGCCGGAGGAAGAAAAATCTACAGCCAAAAAACTGGACCTGGATGGTCTTAAGGTGGACTGCGAAAGCCGCCGTGTCTTTGTCAATGGCCGGGAAGTCAATTTGACAGCCAAGGAGTTTGACGTTTTGGAACTTCTGGCTTTCAATCCGAATAAAGTTTATAGTCGTGAAAATCTGCTGAACCTTATCTGGGGCTATGAGTATCCAGGTGATGTGCGTACAGTAGATGTTCATATTCGTCGTCTGCGGGAAAAGATCGAAGTAAATCCGAGCGAACCGCGTTATGTTCATACAAAGTGGGGAGTCGGTTATTATTTCCAGGGTTAAAAATAAGAAAAGTAAATATTTTTTTAAGAGCCTTAGGTTTCGCATTCTTATTATTCTGATTCTTATCGGTATTGTTCCAAGTCTTGCGGCAACCCTGGTTCTGGTTCGGGGCTATATCAATCGGGCGGTTTCTATACGTATCGGAAATGTACAGAATCAGTGCGAGATTATTTCTGATACCCTCGAATCTGTCGGCTACGTGGAAAATACGGATAATGAAGTGGCCAATAATGAAATCGCCCTTATTTCCAGTGTATACGGTGGCCGCATCATCGTGGTTAATTCGGATTATGAGATTATTAAGGATTCTTATGATCTGGATACCGGTAAGATCAGTGTATCGGCTGAGGTCATTCGCTGCATGAACGGTGAAGGAGTCCAGGCAATCTATGATGATGATAATAATTTTATCGAGATCCTTCAGCCGATTTTCAATTCCGCAAATCCTGAAATAGCAGGGGTTCTGGTGGCATCGGTTTCCACTAATGAGATGAGTCAGACCGTTCGGGTTATGGAGAATTACGGTTTCATCGTTACCATAGCAGTATCTATTCTGGTTCTGTTTGGGGGATTTTTCCTGTCAGGCATTTTGGTTAAACCTTTCCATCGTGTGACCCGAGCCATTGAAGATATGACAGATGGTTACGCAGAAGATACTATTTCCGTGCCGGATTATACGGAAACCCAGCAGATCGCCGATGCTTTCAATACCATGGTTTCCCGTGTCAGAAATGTTGATAATTCCCGAAATGATTTCGTTTCAAATGTGTCCCACGAATTAAAGACACCTATGACGTCCATGAAAGTTCTGGCAGAATCATTAGTAGGTCAGGAAAACGTCCCGGTAGAAATGTACCAGGAGTTTATGCAGGATATTGTTCATGAGATTGATCGTGAAAATAATATTATTTCCGACCTTTTGAATATGGTTCGTATGGATCGAAAGGCCGGAGGTCTTAATATTGCACCGGTGGATATGGGAGGCATGCTGGAACAGATCGTGCATCGGCTTCTGCCCATTGCAGATACAAAAAGTGTGACTCTTATCCTGGATGCCAATGAAAAAGTGGAAGCTGAAGTGGATGAGCTGAAGATGTCCACAGCTTTGCAGAATCTTATTGAAAATGCTGTTAAATATAATGTGGAAGGCGGCTGGGTAAGAGTAGAGCTGAAAAAAGACAAAAAGACCTTTATGGTTAATGTGTCTGACTGTGGCATCGGTATTCCGGAAGATCAGCAGGAGCAGATCTTCGAACGGTTCTATCGGGTGGATAAATCCCACTCTACGGAAATCGAAGGAACCGGTCTTGGATTGTGGATCACCCGGCAGGCTGTGGTGCTTCACAGAGGAACCATCAGCATCTACAGTAAACCTAATGAAGGAACTACATTCTCGGTACGGATTCCCCTTGTGTTTGATGAAGGAAAGGGGAGAAAAGAACAATGAAGAAAATAAGATGTATCAAAAATCTTTTCATTGTACTGCTTTCCCTGTGCCTTGTGATAACAGGAGGGTGTGGTAAACAGTCCGAGGATAATGTGGTTCAGAAGAACTATTTATATTATCGGTCTTCAGATGGGAAAAGTGTTTTTTCCGTTGAAGTTGATCTTGAGGAGAAAACCGGAAAAGAGGCAGTCAGCTATTGCCTTGAAAAACTTGGAGAAAAACCTGACGGTGGTCAGAAGCTTTTGCCGCAAGGCGTGAGCCTGAATGGTTACCAGATTGATGGAAATACGGTTACCCTGGATTTTTCAAAAGCTTACAAAAACATGGATAAAGTAACGGAACTGCTGGTGCGCTCCGGATATGTCCGGACACTGGTGGAAATCAGTGATATTGATTATGTTACTTTTGAGGTGGAAGGAAAGACATTGACAGATGAGTCGGGGAATGCTCTGGGGCTTATGTCGGCGGATACCTTTATTGAAAATGCGGGTAAGTCGGTTAACAATTACCAATATAATGAGATCACCCTTTATTTTACAGATATAAATGGTCATGCTCTTGTATCGGAAGGCCGTGCTATTTACTACAGCAGCAACAAGTCACTGGAATGGGCTATTGTAGAGAGGCTTATCGCCGGCCCTAAGGTGACGGGACATGTGGCAACGGTTTCGCCGGATACACAGATTCTGTCTGTAACATCTCAGGATGGAACGTGTTATGTTAATCTTGACCAGAGCTTTGAAACAGGGGTTCTCAGTGTGGATGCTCAGGTGAGCATTTATTCAATCGTGGATTCTCTGATTCAGAATTGTGATGTGAGCAAAGTACAGATTTCAGTTAACGGGGTTAACAGTGTAGTTTATGGAAACCAGGTTGATCTGAATCAAAGCTTTGAAATGAATCGGGAAATAATATCGGAGTCGTGAGTTTATATCGTGCATTGAAAATGTAAGATGCTTTTGAAGTGAATATTGATGTGAATTACCAAAAACCTGCCGTTGGCAGGTTTTTGACGTTTCTGGGGAAGTAACATTTTTTTAGTTTATTAATACAATTTTAGGAGGCGCATGAGAGAGAAGGCTTATCAGCTTTTGGCAAAAATGATAAGGCAAATAAAGATGAGACCTCTCTGTGCAATTGCATGGATTTGTGTTTTGATCATCGTGCTCATGCATGAGCTGGTACCAGAGATTCTATTTCATAATAATCAGTCGGAAGAATTTCTGAGCATGCTCATGGATGGGGAAGATATGAGCGTTTCGGGAGAAGTGGATGGCGTGACAGAGAAGGATGAAAGTTATCTTGTGCTCATTAGAAATGCTGCCTGGGTAAAGAATGGAGTGAAAGAAAATATCCTTGGAATCCGGATATGGTTCTCGAAACAACCCCAAATTCAAGAAAATGACGAAGTTGTGCTTACAGGAACATTGAAAGAAATCAGTAAGGCAACGGTCTATGGCCAGTTTGACGCAAACTTTTATTACAAAATAAGAGGTTACGGCTATCAGATGTCCAATCCTTCTGTGAAGATAATCAGGTCAGAGCGGAAAGGCTTTTCTTTAAAAAATGTTCTGAGCACCTGGAGAAATGATCTTACAAAGAGACTTAATGAGGCTTTTGAGGGAAATGACCAAGGGGTGTTTGCGGCTGTGCTTTTGGGAGATAAAACGTCACTGGATGAAGATCTTAAAAGTTTATGGCAGACAGCGGGTGTCGTTCATATGCTGGTTATTTCAGGTCTCCATATGACACTGGTAGCAGCAACTTTGGACGCTCTTCTTCAGAAAATAGGCCTGAGGGTTCACGTGGCTATTATACTTTCTTTTTCCCTTCTTGTTTTGTATGCTGCCCTTACCAGCTTCGGTGTAGCAACCCTGCGGGCTCTAATCATGTATGGCTATCGTGCGGGAGCGCGACTTTTAGGTCGAAAAGCGGATAAATGGAACAGTTTTGCCCTGGCTTTGTTGCTGATACTGATTGGAAATCCGGCTTATCTCTTTGATGCAGGATTTCAACTTTCTTTCCTGGCTGTTTTTCTTTTGACCGCATTTGCAAATGATAGTGCCCTTGAAACTACCTTGGTTCTTCAAATGGGCCTTTTACCACTGCTTGCTTATTATTACTATGAGCTGCCTCTTTTTTCACTCTTGTTTAATTTCGTTTTGGTGCCTCTTATGCCTCTTATTTTTGCCTGCGGTGTTTTGGGACTGGCTGGCGGCGGCTTATTTAGTGGCTTTTTGGCACTACCGGGTAAATACCTTCTCTATTTCATCAATCTTTTGCTCAAAATCATAAAAAAGATCACACCGTTGACTCTTATTACAGGAAGGCCCTCTCTTTTAATGATGGGGTTTTACTGGATTTTATTAACGGTGTGCGTGCTGGTATTCAATCATTATCAGCATAAAAAAAGACGATTTTTCCTGTTTCTATTCTTTCCTGTCCTTATTTTTATGATCAGTCCCTCCTTTTGGCCAAAAGGAAATGAGCTTTATATGAACTTCCTTGATGTAGGACAGGGAGATGGTATTTTCATCAGAGCTTCTAATGGAGAAAACTGTCTTGTGGATGGAGGATCTTCTTCTGTTGATGAAGTGGGGGATAAGAGGATACTGCCTTTTTTGAAGGCATCCGGTGTCAAAAGTCTGGACTATCTTATTGTGACTCATATGGATACGGATCATTACAGTGGAGCGTTGGAAATCCTGGAGATGGTTGGGGAACATGAAACATCCCTTAAAATCAAAAATCTTCTTCTGCCGGTGACGGAAGAAGGAGAATCCTCGAAAGTATTAACTGAAGCTGCAGAAAAAGCCGGAGTCCGAGTGACGTACGTTAAGGCAGGAGATAGTCTTCTGTTTAAGGCGGATTCCGGTAAGAGTACAAAGATTCGTTTTTTTTCGCCTGCGGATGGAGAGACTTACGAAAGTTCCAATGCCGGCTGCCTTGTGGCGGATATTACTATGGGGAATTTTAATGCCTTTCTGACAGGTGATGTGGAAGGAGAGGCAGAGAATGCTTTGACAGAAGAACTCAAAAAAGAGAAAAAAGAAGGAAAATTGCCATCTTATGAAATTCTTAAAGTAGCCCATCACGGATCGAAGAATTCTTCCTCAGCGGAATTTTTAAATTTAGTGGATGCGGATGCTTATATTATTTCCTGCGGTTTACATAATCTCTACGGGCACCCTCATTCCCAGCTCATAGCACGGCTTCTGGATACAGATGGTCATATTTTTAAAACCATGTATCAGGGCAGTATCAGTGTTACATCGGATGGTGATACATGGAGAATCGGAACATATTTAGATTAGCCGAAGATCATGAAAAGGTTTTAGATAGAGTGAAGAAAGAGGATAAAAAGATTTGAAAGATGTTTATGCTTGAAATCGCATGAAAAAGTGTTAGTATGGAAAACGTTTTCGTTTATGAGGTGTGATTGAGGGAGAATTATGAATTTTCTATCGGGTAAAATCAAAGGTTCCGCGGTACCGGAACATTACTTGTTTTCAAATCAGGCGTTGAAGGCTTTGATCGTACCACTTGTTTTTGAACAGGCATTGGCCATGACCGTTGGCATGATGGATACGCTGATGATCTCGGCAGTTGGGGAGGCGGCTGTTTCCGGTGTTTCGCTTGTCGACATGATCAATAACCTTGTCTTTTCCATATTTGCTGCCATGGCCAGCGGTGGTGCAGTGGTGGTTTCCCAGAAACTTGGGGCAAGACGTCCAAAGGAAGCCAGAGATGCAGCCCAGCAGCTGCTTCTGACGGTTCTGGCACTGGGACTCATCATGATGATCATTTCTATCATTTTAAAAGAACCTCTCCTGCGACTTCTTTTTGGCAGTATTGATGAAGATGTTATGCAGAATGCCCTGATTTATTTCCTGATATCGGCACTTTCTTTCCCTTTTCTGGCTGTCTATAATGGCTGCGCAGCGCTGTATCGTTCTATGGGAAATGCTGCCATCACCTTTAAAACGGCCATCGTTGTCAATCTAATTAATGTGGTGGGGAATGCCCTGGGTGTTTTTGTATTTCATCTGGGAACAGCTGGCGTTGCCATTCCATCTCTTATATCCAGAGCAGCCGGTGCTGTTATTTTGTTTATTCTTCTGCAGAAACCGGATAAGGAGATTTATTTAAAGGGATTTTTCAGAAAACCGGACTGGGCAGTTATCCGCCGGATTTTATATATTGGTGTTCCCAATGGTCTTGAAAATGGCATCTTCCAGCTGGGGCGTATCCTGGTGGTTTCCATTATTGCTCTTTTTGGTACGACACAGATTGCAGCAAATGGGGTAGCCAACAGCCTGGATGGTGTAGGTATTCTGGTGGGTCAGGCGACATCTCTTGCCATGATTACCGTTATAGGTCAGTGCGTCGGTGCCGGATCAGAGGAGCAGATTCATTATTATCTTAAGAAAATAATGATCATTACCTATATTCCTCATATTATCCTGGGATGCACCCTTATGCTGCTTTTGAATCCCATTTTGACTCTCTATGGTCTTTCCGATGAAACCATGCATCTGACATGGCTGTTGGTTATGATTCATACGACGGCTTCTGTTATTACCTGGCCGTTTGCCTTTGTTTTTCCAAATATGCTGCGGGCCTGCAATGATGTAAAGTTTACTATGATTGCTTCTATCAGCTCCATGTTTATCTTCCGTATTGGTTTTTCATATGTAATAGGTGTCAATATGGGAATGGGGGCTATTGGGGTATGGATTGCCATGATCATTGACTGGCTGTGCCGGATTGTCTGCTTTGTTTTAAGATATCTAAGCGGTCACTGGAAGAAGACTGCAGGTTTGACAAGAATAAAAAAAGCATAGTTTTTTGACATCGTACGTCTCGCCAGAGGTACAGTTCCCGCAACATGCTAC
>CAVDGK010000004.1:0-29049 GCA_963607995.1 Oscillospiraceae bacterium
GGTGTGAAGACGGCATCAACGCCATCAGCAATCAAGGAAGATACGGCCAGCTGAACTTCGGAAACGCTGGTGCCGGTATATTCTGTATATTTAACACCCTTCTCATCCAGGTAAGCTTTGGCTTCGTCGATGGCTGTCTTAGAGGAATCCTGGCTCATATCGTAAAGAAGACCGATGTTTGAAGCATCCGGATTAGCAGCAAAGATAAGGTTCATAATAGCTGAGGTATCAAGATAATCGGATGTACCGGTAATGTTTTTTCCCGGCTTTTCAAGAGAATCAACGATGCCGCAGGAAACCGGATCAGAGACAGCAGCAAAGACTACCGGAGTCTGGGAAGATTCGGTAGCTGACTGCATGGCCATGGCAACCGGTGTAGCGATACCAACCA
Organism: Oscillospiraceae bacterium; assembly: GCA_963607995.1. Lineage (GTDB taxonomy): Bacteria > Bacillota > Clostridia > Lachnospirales > Lachnospiraceae > Chordicoccus. Next base: position 392 of record CAVDGK010000004.1, read on the forward strand.
TAAGGTCAACCTTGTCAGCTTCGAAATTGCTGATGATCTGATTCAATACGTTGGAGTCACCATTGCAGTTATCATATGTAATATTAAAGGTAACACCATTTTCTTTCCCAAGAGCCTCTAATTGATTCTGAAAACTCAGATTAATCTGATTTAAGGAAGCATCATCGACATAGTTGCAGATGCCAACGGTGTAAGTATCACCTGTTGCCGCACTGGCGGAATCGGAAGAAACTTCAGTACTTGATTCAGTTGAAGATGCAGCGGATGACGTTGCTGATGTGGATGAGCCGCAGGCTGTCATGGAAAAGACGGCACAGCTGGCCAGTACAAGACCTGAGATTTTCTTAAAACTCTTCATTTTCATTGTTGTAATCCTCCCATTACATTTAAAAATAGATTAGATGCCTGCCGGGACAGGGATTTCCTTGATTTTGCCTGAAAGCCAAATAAATATAGAAACAATTTAGATCATTGATCTCATTTGGTTTTAGGTAAACAAAAAATCCCAGCATTCCTTTAATAAAGAATGCTGGGACAGGTTATCTTTTTCCTGCGGTGCCACCCGGCTTGATGATGTTCATCCTCTCAATGCATACAGACATATGCTGCGCTTTTTTTACGAAGGCTCTACTCCGTCTCACATACTTGGATTTTTATCCGTTCCGCTCGCCCTCGGAAGTCCATTCGGTCAAAATATCATCTGCCGGTTCTCAGCTTACCCGGTTCTCTGTGGAGAATCCTTTAAGACTTACTTACTCTTCCTCATCGGTTTAAAAGGGTTATAACACTTTAACTTGGTGAAGTCAATCCCAAAAATTGAAAATGCGGAAAAACCTTGTAAAATCCCTTGACGAGGCGTTTTGCAGTGTGGTATATTGGACGAGCAGCAAGAGTTGAAGCTCTTTTTTTTTGCCTTAATTTTCATAGTCGGAGGTAATAATCATGCGTACAAGAATCACGTTAGCATGTACAGAATGCAAGCAGAGAAACTACAATACAATGAAGGATAAGAAAGAACATCCGGATCGTATGGAAACAAATAAGTATTGCCGTTTCTGCAAGAAGCATACACTGCATAAAGAAACAAAATAATCAGCCAGGCCCTAAGGGCATAGGAGGATGTTATGGCAGATAATGCTGTTAAAGAAACCAAAGAGAAGAAGATTGGCTTCTGGCAGGGAGTTAAACAGGAATGGCAAAAGATCATCTGGCCGAAACGCAGCACGGTGATCAAGTCAACGGTCGTTGTTATCGTTGTAGCCGTTATCATGGGTATCCTTATCTCCATTATTGATGCCGGAGCAGTAAGACTTCTTGATTTGATCATTGGATAAGAGGTAAAGATGGCAGAAGCAAACTGGTATGTGGTTCATACTTATTCAGGGTATGAAAACAAAGTTAAAGCTAATATCGAAAAGACCATCAGCAACCGTCATCTTGAGGATGTTATCCTGGATGTCAGCGTACCGGTAGAAGAAGTGACTGAGGTTACAGCCAAGGGAACCATCAAGCAGGTACAGAGAAAGATATTCCCTGGATATGTTCTTATTAATATGATCATGAATGACGAGACCTGGTATATCGTCCGTAATACCCGTGGCGTAACAGGCTTTGTAGGACCGGGCAGCAAGCCGGTACCGCTGACTGCTGATGAATTAAGACCGTTTGGTATCGAGGGCGGTGCTGAAAGCGAAGCTCCGAAGCCGAAGGTTGTCGTTGATTTCGAAGAAGGCGATATGGTTGTTGTTATTGCCGGTGCGTGGGAAGATACAACGGGCGTTATTACATCCGTTAATGCCACCAAGCAGACAGTGACCATTAATGTTGAACTCTTCGGTCGTGAAACACCGGTAGAACTCAACTTCACGGAAGTTAAGAAAAAATAAGCTTCCGCATATATCCGTGCTTATAAACATGGATCTTAAAGATTGTGTATCAGGTGGAAGGGCATAACGCCCGCCATTACCACATAGGAGGATATAAAATGGCAAAGAAAATCACAGGTTATATCAAGTTACAGATTCCGGCCGGCAAGGCAACTCCGGCACCGCCAGTAGGTCCGGCTCTTGGCCAGCATGGCGTAAACATCGTTGACTTCACAAAGCAGTTCAACGCAAGAACAGCCAGCGCAGGCGATAATATTATCCCTGTTGTCATCACGGTTTATTCAGACAGAAGCTTCACTTTCATCACAAAGACTCCGCCTGCAGCAGGTCTTATCAAGAAGGCTGTTGGTCTTAAGTCAGGTTCAGGTGAACCGAACAAGAAGAAAGTTGGCTCCATCACCAAGGCTCAGCTGAAAGAGATCGCGGAACTTAAGATGCCGGATCTGAATGCAGCTTCCATCGATGCCGCTATCAGCATCATCGCCGGAACTTGCCGCAGCATGGGCGTAACCGTAGAAGACTAATACAAAGTGGAAGGGTCAAAACCCGATAGCACCACATGGAGGATAAGAAATGAAACATGGTAAGAAATATTTAGAAGCAGCTAAGAAGGTTGATCGTGCAAACCTGTATGATCCGGAAGAAGCTATCAAGCTTGTAAAGGAAACAGCTTCAGCTAAATTCGATGAAACTGTTGAAGTTCATGTAAGAACAGGTTGCGACGGCCGTCATGCTGATCAGCAGGTCAGAGGCGCTGTTGTCCTTCCGAACGGAACAGGTAAGACAGTTCGTGTCCTTGTATTCGCAAAGGGTGCTAAGGCTGATGAAGCTCAGGCAGCTGGTGCTGATTATGTAGGCGCTGAAGAATTGATCCCGAAGATCCAGAATGAAGGATGGTTCGAATTTGACGTTGTTGTTGCTACACCGGATATGATGGGTGTCGTTGGTCGTCTGGGCCGTGTCCTTGGTCCGAAGGGCCTTATGCCGAACCCGAAGGCCGGTACCGTTACAATGGATGTTACAAAGGCTATCGCTGATATCAAAGCTGGTAAGATTGAATACAGACTTGATAAGGCAAACATCATCCACGTTCCGGTTGGAAAGGTTTCCTTCTCCGATGAAGCTCTTTCCGAGAACTTCAAAGCTCTTATGGATGCCCTTGTAAAGGCTCGTCCGAGCTCACTGAAAGGTACTTACATGAAGTCAGTTACCCTTACTTCTACAATGGGACCTGGCATCCGTGTTAACACAACAAAGCTTCAGTAATCATCTGATGCTGTCCGTTCATAGAAATATGGGTGGATGAAAAATTAAAAGTTGACAAGGCCTAAAGCCTGTGTTAATTTTATAAAGCAAATTGCCGAAGACAGCAGGTGTCCGCAAGGACGTAAGGAGAAAACGCCTGCCGAGGACATGATTTCTTTAAATGAAACTATTTCCCCGCGTCTTCTGATGCGGGGATTTTTCTTGTAAAAGACTCATGGTTCGGCCACTATTCTAAAAAGGAGGAAAATGAGTCAATGGCAAAAGTCGAATTAAAACAGCCGATTGTTGATCAGATTTCTGAAACAATCAAAGATGCTAAGGCCGTTATGATTGTTAAGTATCTTGGTCTTACAGTTGAAGAAGACACAGCTATGCGTAAAGAGCTGCGTGAGAATGGCGTTACATACAAAGTATTCAAAAATACTCTGATGAACCGTGCATTCCAGGGTACAGAGTATGAAGCTCTGTGCAAAGACCTTGAAGGCGGCAACGCACTGGTCGTTTCAAAAGAAGATCCGACAAAACCGGCCAATATTCTGGCTAAGTACGCTAAGAAGTACAAACCGCTTTCCATGGTCAGCGGTATCATTGATGGCGAGTATGCAGATGCAGCTAAACTTGAAGAAGTTGCAAACATTCCGTCCAGAGAAGTTCTTCTTGGCAGACTGCTTGGAAGCATGCAGTCACCCATCACCAACTTTGCTCGCGTCCTGAAACAGATCGCAGAGAAAGATGGCGAAGCTGCTCCGGCAGAAGAAGCTGCACCGGAAGCTTAATTAAATTTATAATTGCTGAACAATACATTTATTATGGAGGAAAGATAAAATGACAACAGCAGAATTTATTGAAGAGATCAAAAAACTTTCTGTTCTTGAACTGAACGACCTTGTCAAAGCTTGCGAAGAAGAGTTCGGCGTTTCTGCCGCTGCAGGCGTTGTAGTAGCTGCTGGCCCGGCAGGTGATGCTGCTCCGGCTGAAGAAAAGACAGAATTCGATGTTGAGCTGACAGAAGTTGGTGCTAACAAAGTTAAGGTTATCAAAGTTGTCCGTGAAGCTACAGGTCTTGGCCTGAAAGAAGCTAAGGATCTCGTTGATGGCGCTCCGAAGGTTCTTAAAGAAGCTGTTTCTAAGGAAGAAGCAGATGCTCTTAAGGCTCAGCTGGAAGAAGTTGGCGCTAAAGTCACACTTAAATAATTCAAGCTTTAAAAACTGCGAGGCTGCGGAATATTCCGTAGCCTCTTTTCTTTTTTAAGCAAAAAAGAAGGAATTTTTGCTTTTAACAAGTTTTTTTGCACTTTTAAAAGACTTTTGCGTAAAGTCTGTGTATGGTACATTAATGTCGAACTTGGAACGATTCGTGGCTTGGGAATAGGAAATTCTTGAAGAAGGAATTTTGAGCAAGCAGCGAAGCGGATTGCGAATATCCGTTTGACAATTTTAAAGGTACATTTTTCCCGATGTGATGATCGCGCATTTATTTTTTTGGTGAGCATGAAAAACATAGGCGTTAAATGCAAACCGGAAAGAGGCCGGGATCATTAGATTCGGAATAATGAAAGGGGGATGAGGGACTTGCAAGAACTTCTGCGTATGGAGCACATCAGCAAGCGATTCGGTGATTTCTATGCCAATCACGATATTAACCTTACGGTAAACCGGGGTGAGGTATTGACACTGCTTGGTGAAAACGGTGCCGGTAAATCGACACTTATGAACATTCTGATCGGTCTTTACCAGCCGACAGAAGGCAAGATCTTCCTGAATGGTAAGGAGGCTCATATTGAATCTCCCAGCCAGGCCGTTAAGCTTGGTATTGGTATGGTGCATCAGCATTTCATGCTGGTAGAAGCTATGACGGTCTTTGATAATATTATCCTGGGAGATAAGCATGGAAGCGGTCCTTTCATTGATCGGAAGGCTCGTCGCAAAGAAATTGAAGAGCTTAGCGAGAAATATGGTCTGAACGTTCAGCTGGATAAGCTGATCACGGAAATCTCCGTAGGTGAGCAGCAGAGAACGGAAATTCTGAAGGCTCTTTATCACGGTGCTGACCTTCTGATTCTTGATGAGCCCTCAGCAGCCTTGACGGATATTGAGGTTGAAGGCCTTTTTGCTATTATGGAAAAGCTTATCAGCGAAGGCAAGAGTATTATTTTTATCAGTCATAAGATGCGGGAGGTTCTCCGCATTTCCGACCGCATTACGGTTCTTCGCCTTGGTGAAGTGGTGGGAACTGTAAACTGTTCCGAAACCGATGGCCAGAAGCTGGCGGCGATGATGATTGGCAAGGAACTGAGCGAGTCAAAATATGATAAAGTCGATGGTGATGATGGCGTGGTAGCTCAGATTGAAAATGTTGACTACCACAAGGCCAGTAAGCACAGCGGTCTTAATAATGTGTCCTTGACGATTCACGCCGGTGAGATCGTAGGTGTGGCCGGTGTGGATGGTAATGGCCAGACACAGCTGGCACAGCTGATTACCGGCATTCTGACACCAGATAAAGGTGATGTGGAACTGAAAGGCGGTCACGTCAGCATCTTCGATCCCCATGGCTTCATTATGAAAGGTGTAAGCCACGTTCCGGAAGACCGTAATCTTCAGGGTCTTATAGGTGATATGTCCATTGCCGAAAATCTGGTACTGAAGCAGATCGGAACCTCTAAGTTCAGTCGCGGGAATGGTCTTATGATCAACAGCGGAAGTATTGAAGCCTATGCTAAGGAAATGGTTGAAAAATATGATATCCGCTGTACGGATATTCATCAGAGTGTACGTTCTCTCTCCGGTGGTAACCAGCAGAAAGTTATCCTGGCAAGAGAATTGGAAAGTCAGCCGGCTCTCCTTGTTATGGCACATCCGACACGAGGTTTGGATATCGGTGCCACAAGCTTTGTCCACGAGCAGATGATCGCGGCCCGGGAGAGAGGTGTTGGTATTCTCCTCATCAGTGCGGATTTTGATGAGATTCTGGAAATGTCAGATCGCATCATTGTCTGCTTCGAAGGTGAGATCATGGGCGAATTCTCCGGTAAGAATCCGCCGGTTGACAAGATCAGTCTGGCAATGACCGGTAAATGAGAGGGGGAATACATAGCATGGAGAAATTAAAAAGAGCTTTAGGCGCTTTCGTTGTGCCGCTCTTATCAATTCTATTAGCCTTTATTATAGGCGGCATCATTATGGCGATACTGGGAGCTAATCCATTCAGTGCCATCGTCTATCTTTTCCAGGGTGCTTTCGGATCTCCGGCCAATATCGGTACGACATTGACGAAAGCTACACCGCTTATGTTTACAGCACTTTGCGCCTGCTTTGCTTATAAGTGCGGCGTTTTCAATCTTGGTGGTGAAGGCCAGTTCCTGATGGGATCCATTGCAGCCTTTGCAACCTGCTATTTCACTGGTATCACCGGTGTTCCCGGCATGATCATTGCACTTTTAGCCGGCACATTGGCCGGCGGCATCTGGGGAATGATCCCGGGTATCCTTAAGATCACCCGTGGTCAGAATGAAATGATCATTTCCATTATGCTTAACTACGTGGCCACACTATTCATGGGCGTTATCTATACCAGCTGGATTCGTGATGAATCCGTTCCCCAGACTCCGGCCATTAGTGATGCAGTTCAGCTGCCCCGTGTTTTCAGCAATATGCGTTTTACATGGGCCTTTATCATTGCCATTGTTGTAGGTATTCTTCTTTATTATGTTCTTTTCTGGACAAGTACAGGTTTCCGTTTAAGAGCTGTTGGTTATAATATGACAGCCAGCCATTTCAATGGTATTCCCGTTAAGAGATACATGCTGGCGGCCTTTGTTGTATCCGGTGCTATCGCCGGTCTTGGCGGCGGTGCCGAGCTTTTGGGAACACAGTTCAGACTGATCAATGGATTCGGTTCCGGCTATGGTTTCGATGGTGTGGCTATGGCCCTGATTGGTCAGCTTCATCCTATTGCAACTATGGTAGTGGCTTTCTTCTTTGCTATTCTCCGTGTGGGTTCGACGACAATGCAGGCAGCAACGGGCGTGCCCACCAGCGTATCAGATATTATTCAGGCACTTGTGATCGTCTTCTCCGTAGCCGGAATGGCCCTTACAAAACTGCCGGAATTTAAGGCATGGCAGAGCCGTGTCTTCGGAAAGAGAAAGGGGGCATAGTCACATGGAGTGGTTTTCAAGTTTACTTCTGGCAACGGTTCGACTGGCAATTCCGGTCCTGCTGATTTCCTTAGCTGAGTTATATGGACAGAGAGCCGGCATGGTAAATATCGGCCTTGAAGGTCTGGCTTCCATCGGTGCCCTGGTTGGCTTCCTGATGTGTTATATTACCGGTTCAAACTGGCTGGGTCTTATCTGCGGTGCACTGGCTGGTGTAGCTGTCAACATGGTTTATGCTTTTTCAACCATTACGCTTTGTGCCGATCATACCGTTTACGGTATGGCCATTAATATTTTCGCACCGGCACTGGCTTCCTTTATTTATCGTATTTATTTCGGAACAGGATCTGATCTGAAGCAGATCGTGACGATGTCCACGGTATCCATTCCGGTACTGAAAGATATTCCGGTGATCGGACCTCTTCTTTTCGATCAGAGCCTTATGGTTTATCTGGCATTTGTTTTTGTTATTTTCACATGCATCTTCTTTAAGAAGACCCGTGCAGGTTTAAGTTATATGGCTGTTGGTGAGCATCCTCAGGCTGCAGCCACACTGGGTATCAACGTTATCGGTGTAAAATATCTTGCCTGCGTGATCTGCGGTGCTCTGGCTGGTATGGGCGGTGCATACCTTACAACCTGCTATTCCAGCACTTATACAGACGGTATCGTAGCCGGCCGTGGTTTCATTGCTCTGGCAGCCGTTATCTTTGGCCGTTGGAAAGCCGGCACAGTTCTTCTGGCCTGCCTCTTCTTCGGCTTCTGTGATGCCCTGCAGATTCGTCTTCAGGTTTCAGACCTTAACATTCCCTATCAGTTCTTCCAGATGATTCCTTATGTGGCAACCATTCTGGTGCTGAGTCTTATCGGTGCCAAGCAGGCAGGACCCAAGGCAAATGGCCAGCCCTATCGCAAGGAGCAGAGATAAGATTTACGGGAAGTTATTAAACAATCTGCGAGGCTTCGGATTTGTATAGGTCTGCTGATGCAGACCCGAATCCGGCGCGCAAGACTGGCGAGTGAGTCTTGAGGTTTTGGTATTAATTTTCTTTGTTAATAACGCATAAGCGTTGTTATAAATAACATTCTTTTTAAGGGTAGGAGGAAACTCAATGAAAAAAATTGTAGCACTTCTTTTATGCGCAGCCATGAGCTTTTCACTGGTAGCTTGCGGCTCATCTTCAACAGAAAGCTCTTCAGCATCATCTGATGCAGCTTCCAGCACAAGCGAATCATCTGATGAAGGCGAAACTTCCAAAGCAGCTACAGGCGATTACAAGGTTGCCATGATCTGCGATTCCAGCATCAACGATGGCGGCTGGGGTGCAGCCTGCTATAATGCTATGGTTACAGCAGCAGAGAAGATGGGATGGAGCTATGAAGTTACAGATTCCATTTCACAGGATGCTTACTATGATTCAATCGTTGCTTACTGCAGCCTTGGTTACAACATGATCTATGCACCGGGCAACCAGTATACAGATGCTGTTCTTCAGGCAGCTGATGAATATCCGGACGTTTCATTCGCACTTCTTAACGGTGCAGAAGATACACCGGCTAAGGCGACAAACAGCAACGTATCTTCCCTTCTTCCGAATGCTGAGCAGATCGGCTGGATCGCCGGTGCTCTGGCAGGTCTTATGACTGAGAGCGGCAAGATCGCTTTCATCGGCGGTATGGAACTTGATACCACAAAGGGCAAGATTGCCGGTTTCGAAGAAGCTGCTAAGTATGTTGCAGAACAGGAAGGCAAGACTGTTGAACTTCTGAACGTTCCCTATGCAAACTCCTTCTCAGATGCTCCTAAGGGCAAAGAGTTCGCAACTGAACTTATTTCCCAGGGTGCTGATGTCTTCTTCGGTGATGCTTCAGCCGTTGACTCTGGTGCTCGTGAAGCTATCGATGATGCTAATGCTGCATCCGGTTCTGTTACGATCTACGACATTGCTCAGCCGGCTGATATCCTTGGCCAGAATGAATGCATCATCTGCTCACAGGTTACAGACAACTCCGCTATGATCGTTGCTTCCATGGAAGCTATTGAAGCTGGTACATTCGGTGGTGAAACACTTTACGGTACACTGCAGAATGGTACTCTGTCAGCTGGTGCTCTTAGCGACCTTGTTCCGACAGAAGTTCAGGAAAAATATCAGACATATCTTGATCAGATGATGGATGAAACTTTTATGCAGTAATTCTGAATCGGTAAAGGAAAGGGTGGAGCAAATGCTTTACAAGAGTTCCTTTATCGCTTTATAGAGAGCTCTGAATATTACCCCCTGGGAATGGAAACATTCCCGGGGGTTTCTTTTTGGCCAAAAGTTTCCAAAATGTTGATGCTTCAACATTTTAGAATTCCAAAATGTTGATTGACAATACATTTCGGAAAAATATAATTAATTATAAGGTTTATAAAGCTATTAGAGACGTTCGTTTCTATGGATGATTGGAGTGTCTATGCTAAAGAGAAAAGCAACAGACTGTTTGAAAAAATGGGTTGATTCAAAAGATAAAAAGTGTCTTGTCGTCCAGGGTGCAAGACAAACGGGCAAAACTTATTTAGTTGAGCGATTTGCAGAAGAAAATTATGAGGAATTTGTTGAAATCAATTTTAAACAGATGCCTTCAGCTGCGGAAATATTTTCCGGCGATCTTACGGTGAAAAATATGCTCATGGCTATGCAGTTTCGCTTTCCGGAAAAAAATATGATTCCTGGAAAAACGCTGATTTTTCTTGATGAAATACAGGAGTGTCAGGAGGCTATAACTTCACTTAAATTTTGGGCAATTGATAACAGATTTGATGTTATTGCATCGGGCTCTCTTTTAGGAATTGATTATAAACGTGCATCCTCATACCCTGTTGGCTATGTTGATTATCTAAGATTGTATGGCATTGATTTCGAAGAGTTCCTCTGGGGAATGGGAATTTCTGAGGATCTGATCAGCGGTCTGAAGGATTATCTTAGAAATAAGACGGCTATTCCTGAGGCAATAAATAATCAAATGATGAATTACTACCGTCAATATATAGCAGTTGGAGGCATGCCGGAAGCGGTACAGAGATATATAGACACGCAAAGTTTCAAGGAAGTTGATCAGATACAAAGAAATCTTTTGCAGGGATATCAATATGATATTGCCCATTATGCAACCGCAGAAGAAAAAATAAAAGCAGAAAAGTGTTATCTTTCTCTTGCTAAGCAGCTTTTGGATAAAGAAAATCACAAATTCCAATACAAGGAAGTTGAACATGGAGGAAGAGCACAAAAATATTTTTCGAGCGTTGAATGGCTTCTCCGGGCTGATATGGTGCATTTGTGCAAACGTGTAACTGATGTCAGGTTTGACCTGGATGATTATGCAAGAGATGATTTTTTTAGAGCATATACAACGGATCTTTCTCTTTTGATGGCTATGAAGGATTTTTCATTGAAACGTTATATCGTTGAAAATGATTTAGGCGGAAACACTAAAGGTGGTATATTTGAATGTGCTATAGCGGATACACTTCATAAAAAAGGATATCAGCTCTATTTTTATAAAAATGAAACAACAAAAAAGGAAATCGATCTGATTATCCAAAAAGAAGGTAAAGTGATACCGATTGAAATCAAAAGCGGAAATGCACGGGCTACCTCGTTGAAATCGTTAATGGAGAAAAATAAAGAAATCAGCTTTGGGTATAAATTTGCAGATAGCAATATAGGAGTGGGAGAAGATGGAATTATAACACTGCCATTATATATGGCTGCATTTATTTAAAGAAAGCGGCATATTCGAGGCGGAATCTGAATGTATTGTTTTGACATTCAAATATTTTGCTAAATCGGGGAAAAATATTCCGCCAAATCGAGAAAAATTTATGCCACCTATAGCTATAACAGTCATAGCAGTAGCTGTTATAATAGTAATTAATATTCTTGTAGCGTTTGAATTTGGCGAAATCGCTGTCATGAAAGGATTTCCTGAGAAAAAAAAGAAAATCATTCTCATGTGCATTTTTCTTTCGGTGGCAGGATATTTTCTGGCCTGTGCACTGCCGGACAGAAATAAAGATGGCGAAAAAAGATTAGAAAATAATATGACTGGCAACGACGAATTGCCGGAATTATAAGGAGCAACCAATGAGCGAAAGATATAAACGTTTGTTTTTACTGGATACGGATTTGTATACAGAAGGAAGTCCGGTCATCATACTGGCCGGTGCCCTGCTGATGGACAATATGAGTGGCAGGATACTGGCACAATGCAAATTCATGAACGTGACAGATAAGAAAATAAAAGCCATCAGTGTCATTGTAAATGGACAGGATTCCGGCAAAAGACCCTTAGGCGAAAGTGTTGTCTATGATTATCTTGATTTATCTGCATCCTATGGAGAAAAATTTGGTCAGGAAAATGGCATTCCGCTCCCGATTGAGTCAACAAGATCCTTTGATGTGAAGGTAAAAGAAGTTATATTTGATGATAATAGTATATGGACTGCCGCAGATCAGGCCATCTGGGAGCCGATTCCCCGTCAGAAACCCATTTCAATCACTGATCCTGACCTGTTAGAGCAGTATAAGAGTGACATTAATCCCAAGGCAAAATATGATCTTTTGTATTACAAGGATTTGTGGCAATGCAATTGCGGGACAATAAATAAAGATGAGGCCAAAAGATGCCATGGATGTGGGATCGAACTGGCATCCATGGAATTTTACGATAGTGTCCAATTGACAGAAAAGGTAAAAGAACACTTAGAAAAAGAAGAACGGGAAAAGGCAATCGCAGAAGAAAAGGCCCGACGGCAGGCTGAAGAACAACAGGAAAAAAAGGAAAAAATAAAAAAGAACGTTGTTAAAGCTTTTTGTGTAGCAGCGGCTGTTTTTGCGGCGGCTATCGCAGCAGCGATGGTTATTATTCCGCGTGTTCAAGAAGAGGCTGTATCGGAATCAACGACAGAAGAAGCATTAAATAGCGAAATAGAGTTAATACAGAATGCCAATATCGGGGAAACAGTGGTTTATGGACACTATGAACAGGATCGGAATTACACTAACGGAAAAGAACCCATTGAATGGATTGTTTTGGATAAAAATAATGAAGGAACGCTCCTGATCAGCAAATATGTTTTGGATACACAGCCCTATAATAGGAAAAGCACATCTGTTACCTGGGAAAATTCCAGTTTGAGAACTTATTTGAATACGACTTTTTTTGATGAAGCATTTAGCGATTTGGAAGCAACGGATATTTTGACGACATCCGTCAAGGCTGATGCTAACCCCAAATATTCAGTAAACGCAGGAATTGATACCCAGGACAAAGTATTTTTACTGAGCATAGAGGAAGCCGAAAAATATTTCTCTTCTGACGAAGATAGAAAATGTGTACCGACGGCCTATGCAATTGTCCATGGCGCCTACACATCGGAAGACGAAACTGTGGATGGTGAGGAAACCTGCTGGTGGTGGCTGCGTTCAACGGGAGAAAGCGATATTAGCGCGGCAGGCATCCGGCGCAAAGGAGAAATTCAGTATGAGGGCAATGTTGTTGAAAGCTCTGACAATGGCGTTCGTCCTGCAATATGGATTAAGAAATAATTCAAAATGGAAAATGAAGCGCTGATATTGAAAAAATGCGATTTGTTGAGAAAAAAAGTTTTGCTCCGTTAAAAGAATGGATGTACCAAAAACAAGAAATATGAGTTGAACGTAAAAAGAGCCAGCCGCAACGGCTGACTCTTTTTCTGTCAATAGACAATTTTAATAGGAATATTCTCCCTCCATCGGTAATATTTAACGAAGCAAAATTTTGTCATCATATAGATTGTCCAAAGATTAATACAAAAAAACTGTAAAAATTGTAAAAAAACGTTTGACAGCTGGACAAGGGCCGTGGTAATCTTAAAAATGCACTATTATGGCGGGGGAATGTCCTGACACGGGAAATCTCCCTAATGATAAATATAAGAACAGGGGTGAATGTCTATATGGAGAAACGAAGGATGCGTCCGATAAAATCCGGCAAATCAATCCGCATGAGTTACCAGAGACAGAAGGAAGTTCTGGAAATGCCCAACCTCATCGAGGTTCAGAAGAATTCCTATGACTGGTTCATCAAAAGCGGCCTGCGTGAGATTTTTGAAGATATCTCTCCCATTGAAGATCACAACGGAAAGCTGAGTCTTGAATTTGTTGATTATCGTCTTTGCCGCGAAGAAGCAAAGTATCCGCTGGAAGAATGCAAAGAGCGTGATGCGAACTATGCGGCTCCGCTGAAGGTTACCGTCAGATTGAGAAACCGTGAAAATGGTGAAATTAAAGAACATGAGATTTTCATGGGTGACCTGCCTCTGATGACAGATACCGGTACCTTCATTATCAATGGTGCCGAGCGAGTTATCGTTTCACAGCTTGTCCGTTCACCGGGCATTTACTATGAAATTGGACACGATAAAGTAGGTAAGGAACTGTTTTCAGCCACTGTTATCCCGAATAGAGGTGCATGGCTTGAATATGAAACCGACAGCAACGATGTCTGCTATGTTCGTGTAGATAGAACCCGTAAGGTTCCTATCACTGTTCTCATCCGTGCCCTGGGCCTTGGTTCGAATGAAGAAATTCTTGAAAAATTCGGTGAAGAACCGAAGATTTACGGCAGCTTCTCTAAAGATCCTTCGACCAACTATCAGGAGGGTCTCCTTGAGTTATACAAAAAGATCCGTCCGGGTGAACCGCTGGCAGTTGAATCCGCTGAATCCCTGATCAACGGCATGTTCTTCGATGCAAGACGTTACGACCTGGCAAAGGTTGGCCGTTATAAATTTAATAAGAAGCTTCTCCTGGCAAACCGTATCGTTGGACATACATTTGCACAGGATGTTGTGGATGAAAGTACAGGTGAGATCCTGGCTGAAGCCGGATCCGTCTGCGAGACAAGAGAACTGGCTCATAAGATCCAGAATGCCGGTGTTCCCTATGTCTTCATGAGCGTTGAAGGTGTAGAACATGATATCAAAGTTCTTTCATCTTTAATGGTCGATATCGATGCTTATATCTCCCTGACTGATGAAGAAAAGGAAGAAATGGGCGTTACCGAGAAGGTTTATTATCCGGTTCTTTCTGAAATTATGGCTCAGGATTCTTCTGAGGATGAAAAGAAGGAAGAAATCGCACGCCGTATCCATGAACTGATTCCGAAGCATATTACGAAGGACGATATCTTCGCTTCCATTAACTACAATATGCACCTGGAATATGGCCTTGGAAATTCCGATGATATTGACCATCTGGGCAATCGTCGTATCCGTGCTGTAGGCGAACTTCTTCAGAACCAGTACCGTATCGGTCTGGCTCGTCTTGAAAGAGTTGTTCGTGAGAGAATGTCTACCACAGCTCCGGAAGATTTGACACCGCAGGCTCTGATCAACATCAAACCGGTTACAGCTGCCGTTAAGGAATTCTTCGGATCATCACAGCTGTCCCAGTTTATGGATCAGAACAACCCCCTGGGTGAGTTAACACACAAAAGACGTCTTTCTGCCCTTGGTCCTGGCGGTCTGTCACGAGACAGAGCCGGATTCGAGGTTCGAGATGTTCACTATACACACTATGGCCGTATGTGTCCTATCGAGACACCTGAAGGTCCGAACATCGGTCTGATCAACTCACTGGCTTCCTATGCCCGTATCAATAAGTACGGTTTCATCGAAGCTCCTTACCGTCGTATCGACAAGAGCGATCCTTTGAACCCGGTTGTTACGGATGAAGTTGTCTACATGACAGCCGATGAAGAAGATAATTATCACGTAGCACAGGCTAACGAACCGCTGGATGCAGAGGGACATTTTATTCATAAGAATGTTTCCGGTCGTTACAGAGAGCTGACTCAGGCTTTCGACCGCAATCTTTATGATTACATGGACGTTTCCCCGAAGATGGTATTCTCCGTGGCTACGGCTCTGGTTCCCTTCCTTCAGAACGACGATGCTAACCGTGCTCTTATGGGTTCCAACATGCAGCGTCAGGCTGTGCCGCTTATGCTGACAGAAGCTCCGGTTGTTGGTACCGGTATGGAAGAAAAAGCTGCTGTGGACTCCGGTGTCTGCATGCTTTCCAGAAAAGCCGGAACCGTTACCAGCGTTTCCGCTACAGATATCACCATCAAGAATGATGATGGTACAACAGACAACTATCATCTGACAAAATATTTACGTAGTAACCAGAGCTGCTGCTACAACCAGAAACCCATCGTGGATCAGGGTGAGCATGTAGAAGAACATCAGGTTATCGCTGATGGTCCATGTACTTATGGCGGTGAGCTGGCTCTTGGTAAGAATCCGCTCATCGGATTCATGACCTGGGAAGGTTACAACTACGAGGATGCCGTTCTGCTTTCAGAGCGACTGGTTCGTGATGATGTTTATACTTCTATTCATATTGAAGAATATGAATGCGAATCCCGTGACACCAAGCTGGGACCGGAAGAAATCACCCGTGATGTTCCGGGTGTCGGCGATGATGCTTTAAAGGATCTGGATGACCGTGGTATCATCCGCGTGGGTGCTGAAGTCCGTGCGGGAGATATTCTGGTTGGTAAGGTTACACCGAAGGGTGAAGAAACCGAGATTACCGCTGAAGAGAGACTTCTTCGTGCTATCTTTGGTGAGAAGGCCCGTGAAGTAAGAGATACTTCCCTGAAGGTGCCCCATGGTGCTTACGGTATCATTATTGATGCCAAGGTATTCTCCCGTGATAATGGCGATGAACTGCCGCCGGGTGTTAACCAGTCAGTCCGTATCTACATTGCACAGAAGAGAAAGATTTCCGTTGGTGATAAGATGGCTGGCCGTCACGGAAACAAGGGTGTTGTTTCCCGTGTTCTTCCGATCGAAGATATGCCGTACCTGCCGAATGGCCGTCCGTTGGATATCGTGCTGAACCCCCTGGGCGTTCCGTCACGTATGAATATCGGACAGATCCTGGAAATTCATCTGTCCCTGGCATCAAGAGTTCTTGGTATCAACATTTCCACACCGGTATTCGACGGTGCTAACGAAAATGACATCATGGATACCCTGGAACTGGCAAACGATTATGCCAATATGGAATGGGAAGACTTCAAGGCTAAATATGAAGAAACCCTTGATCCGGAAATTATGAAGTATCTGGGTGAACATCTTGAAAATGCAAGAGACTGGAAGGGCGTTCAGATTGGACGTGACGGTAAGGTCAGACTGAAAGACGGTCGTACAGGCCGGTTCTTCGATGGTCCGGTTACCATCGGCTTCATGCATTATCTGAAGCTTCACCATCTGGTTGATGATAAGATCCATGCCCGTTCAACGGGTCCGTATTCTCTGGTTACACAGCAGCCGCTGGGTGGTAAAGCTCAGTTCGGTGGTCAGAGATTCGGTGAAATGGAAGTTTGGGCTCTCGAGGCCTATGGTGCTTCCTATACTCTGCAGGAAATCCTGACTATGAAGTCGGATGACGTGGTTGGACGTGTTAAGACCTACGAAGCTATTATCAAAGGCAAGAACATTCCGGCTCCGGGTATTCCGGAATCCTTCAAGGTTCTCCTTAAGGAACTTCAGTCTCTGGGCCTTGATATCCGCATCCTGGATGAGAATGGTAATGAAGTTAAGCTGAAGGAAAATATTGACTACAGCGAAACGGAATTCAAGGCTGTTGAAGACGGTGGCAGTCGCCGTTACGATCGTCAGGATCGTGATGACTACCACAGCCACGGATTGTCGATCCAGCGTTACGATGAAGATAGCAACGATCTGGTCGCTGATCCGGAAGATGAGGAACTTAGTGTCGATTTATCCGATGACGAAGACGAGCTGATCTCACTTGACAGCGATGACTTCGGCGATGAAGATTAAAGACCTTTCGCAACTGGAAATTTGTGCTGCAAAATAGGAGGAACCTATGGCAGAAAATGAAATGATTCAGGAAGAAAATGAACAGTCCTCTTTTGATGCGATCCGCATCGGACTGGCTTCACCGGAGAAGATCCGCGAGTGGTCCCATGGTGAGGTCAAGAAGCCGGAAACCATCAATTACAGGACTTTAAAGCCGGAGAAGGACGGTCTTTATTGTGAAAGAATCTTTGGCCCCAGCAAAGACTGGGAGTGCCATTGCGGTAAATACAAGAAAGTCCGTTACAAAGGCGTTATCTGCGATCGCTGCGGCGTTGAGGTCACCAAGTCCTCCGTCCGCCGTGACCGTATGGGCCATATTGAACTGGCCGCTCCGGTTTCCCATATCTGGTATTTCAAGGGCATTCCGTCCCGTATGGGTCTGATCCTTGACATTACTCCGAGAGCTTTGGAAAGAGTTCTCTACTTTGTTAACTACATCGTGCTGGATCCGGCTGATGCCAAGGGCGCACTGGATTACAAACAGATCCTGACTGAAAAGGAATATCAGGAAGCCCGTGAGCAGTATGGCTGGAACTTCCGTGTCGGCATGGGTGCTGAGGCTATCCAGGAGCTCTTAAAATCTATCGATCTTGATGCTGAATATGAAGAGCTGAGAGAAGGTCTTAAGAATTCTACCGGTCAGAAGAGAGCTAGAATTATCAAGAGACTGGAAGTTGTTGAGGCTTTCCGTAATTCCGGCAACCGTCCGGAATGGATGATCATGAATGTCATCCCGGTTATCCCGCCAGATCTTCGTCCTATGATTCAGTTGGATGGCGGTCGCTTCGCCACATCCGACTTAAATGACCTCTACAGACGTATCATCAACAGAAATAACCGTCTGAAGAAGCTCCTTGAACTGGGTGCTCCCGAAATCATCGTTCGTAATGAAAAGAGAATGCTTCAGGAAGCTGTCGATGCCCTGATCGATAATGGTCGTCGTGGCCGTCCGGTTACAGGCCCGGGCAACAGAGCCCTGAAGTCTCTGTCCGATATGCTTAAAGGTAAGTCTGGTCGTTTCAGACAGAACCTTCTTGGTAAGCGTGTTGACTACTCTGGCCGTTCTGTTATCGTTGTTGGTCCGGAACTTAAGATTTATCAGTGCGGTTTGCCGAAGGAAATGGCTATCGAGCTCTTTAAGCCCTTCATTATGAAGGAACTGGTTGAAAATGGTTCAGCCCACAACATCAAGAGTGCCAAGAAGATGGTAGAAAGACTGGAGCCGGCTGTATGGGATGTGCTGGAAAAGGTTATCTCCGAGCATCCGGTTATGCTGAACCGTGCTCCTACACTGCACCGCCTTGGTATTCAGGCATTCGAACCTGTACTGGTTGAAGGTAAGGCTATCAAGCTTCATCCGCTTGCATGTACAGCTTTCAATGCCGACTTCGATGGTGACCAGATGGCTGTCCACCTTCCGCTTTCCGTGGAAGCTCAGGCTGAAGCACGTTTCCTCATGCTTTCATCCAACAACCTGCTGAAACCGTCAGACGGTGCACCTGTTGCCGTTCCGACACAGGATATGGTCCTCGGCGTTTACTACCTGACTCAGGAACGCCCGGGAAGCATTGGCGAAGGAAGCTATTTCAGAAATGTCAATGAAGCTATCCTCGCTTATGAAAATCAGTACATTACGCTGCAGTCTATCATTAACGTTCGCTGCACAAAGACAATGCCGGATGGCCGCGAGATCACAGGTACGGTTAAGAGTACACTTGGCCGTTTCCTCTTCAACGAAGTTATCCCTCAGGATCTTGGCTTTGTTGATCGTAGCGTTCCGGGAAATGAACTCCTTCTGGAGATCGACTTCCTGACCGGTAAGAAGCAGCTGAAGAAGATTATCGAAAAGCTTATTAACGTTCATGGCGCTACCGTTACAGCTGAAGTTCTTGATTATATCAAGGCTATGGGTTACAAATATTCAACCATCGCTGCTATGACGGTATCCATTTCCGATATGACGGTTCCACCAGATAAGCCGGAACTGCTGGAAGAAGCTCAGAAGACGGTTGATAAGATCACCCGTAACTACAGAAGAGGTCTTCTGACAGAGGAAGAACGTTACAAAGAAGTCATCGATACCTGGAAAGAGACCGATGCTATCCTGACCAAGAAGCTGATGGATGGTCTGGATAAATACAATAATATTTACATGATGGCTGACTCTGGTGCCCGTGGTTCCGATAAGCAGATCAAGCAGCTTGCCGGTATGCGAGGATTGATGGCTGATACAACAGGTCATACCATCGAGCTCCCCATCAAGTCCAACTTCCGTGAAGGTCTGGACGTTCTGGAATACTTCATGTCAGCTCATGGTGCCCGTAAGGGTCTGTCCGATACGGCTCTTCGTACCGCCGACTCTGGTTACCTGACAAGACGTCTGGTTGACGTTTCCCAGGAGCTGATCATTCAGGAAATCGACTGCAGCGAAGGCGGCGAGATTCCGGGCATGTATGTCAAGACCTTCCGCAATGGTAAGGAAGAGATTGAAAGCCTGCAGGAAAGAATCACAGGACGTTTTGCTGCTGAAACCATCGTTGATAAGGATGGCAAGGTTCTGGTTAAAGCAAACCACATGATCACACCGGCTCGTGCTGAACGTGTCATGAAATATGGTGTTGATGAAAAGGGTGAGCCTCTGACCAAGGTTAAGATCCGTAACATCCTGAACTGCCGTACAAAACATGGCGTCTGCGTTAAGTGCTACGGTGCCAACATGGCAACCGGTGAAGCCGTACAGGTTGGTGAAGCAGTTGGTATCATCGCTGCCCAGTCTATCGGTGAACCTGGTACACAGCTGACCATGAGAACATTCCACACCGGTGGTGTTGCCGGTGGTGATATCACACAGGGTCTTCCCCGTGTCGAGGAACTTTTCGAAGCCCGTAAGCCGAAGGGTCTTGCTATTATCTCTGAGATTCCGGGTGAAGTTCACATCGACGATCAGAAGAAGAAAAAGAATGTCATCGTAACCAATCCGGATGCTCCGGAAGGTTCAAAGGATGCTTCCAAGACATATCTGATTCCTTATGGTTCTATCCTTAAGGTTCAGGAAGGTCAGATCCTTGAAGCCGGTGATGAGATTACAGAAGGTTCTATCGATCCCCACGATATCATGGCAATCCGCGGTCTTTCTGCCGTACAGGATTACCTGCTTCGCGAAGTTCAGAAGGTTTACCGTCTGCAGGGTGTTGATATCAACGATAAGCATATCGAAGTCATCGTTCGTCAGATGCTGAAGAAGATCCGCATCGAGGATGCCGGCGATTCCAACTATCTGCCTGGTTCTCTGGAAGATATTCTGGATGTTGAAGATACCAATGCACAGCTCATTGCTGAAGGCAAGGAACCGGCTCAGGGTACCCGTATCGTTCTTGGTATTACTAAGGCTGCCCTGGCTACAAACTCCTTCATGTCAGCTGCTTCCTTCCAGGAGACCACAAAGGTTCTGACGGATGCTGCTATTAAGGGCAAGACGGATCCTCTGATCGGTCTGAAGGAAAATGTCATCATCGGTCAGCTGATTCCGGCCGGTACTGGTCTTAAGAAGTATCGTAATGTCACACTTGACACGGATGCCCGCATCGAAGCCCGCAAGAAAGAGCTTGCTCTTCTTGAAGAGGCAGAGAAAGCTATGACTGCTGAAGGTGAAAATGCAGAAACCAAAGCTCCTGAGGCTGATACAACAGAAGAAGCCGATGAAGTTATCATGGTAGATAGCGAAGAATAAAGAAATGATAAAACACAGAGCAATGCCGATGTACTCCTGCTAAGGAAGACCCTCGAGGAGGCCGGTACTTAATGAGTTCGAGCATTTATGCGACGAACGAATTTAGTACCGCTGCTCGACGAGCGGAGCGGAAGCGTGTCTCTCCGTGCAGGAGTGCTGAGGTAAGCTCGTACGTTTTAATGAAAGTGCTTAAAACTGCGGCATAAGAGCCGCAGTTTTAATTTATATAAAGAAATTTAAGCATTTTACTTTAATTTCGTTGAAAGATGCTTTATAATGCACCTTGTCGGGGAAGAAAACGATTCCGGGCAGGAAACAATGGAAAGACTTGTATTTAAAACAAGGCCTTTAGGCATTGGAGATGAGATTGTATGAGAGCGGTAGTGACACGTGTAAAAGAAGCGTCTGTGGAAATTGATGGCCGGGTGAACGGAAGCATTCAGAAAGGCTTTCTGGTTCTCTTGGGTATCGGTCCGGAGGATGAAGAAAAGGAAGCGGTTAAGCTTGCGGATAAGATATGCGGTGTTCGGGTTTTTGAAGATGAAAATGGAAAAATGAATCTAAACCTCGAAGCTGTAGGGGGCGAACTTCTCATCGTATCCCAGTTTACTCTCTATGCCGATCTGAAAAGCCGGCGCCCAGGCTTTACGGGAGCTGCCAGACCGGATAAGGCCATTCCATTATATGAAAGATTTATGGAAGAGTGCAGGTCGAGAGGCTTTCACGTGGAGCATGGAGAGTTTGGAGCTGATATGCAGGTGAAATCCATCAACGATGGCCCCGTTACTCTACTCTTTGATACGGAAGTTAAGGGGCAGATATAGGCTGCTTCAGCAACAAAAATCGAGAAATGTAGCATGACAATAAAAAAGTCAGGGGCTATAATAGTCGATGCATTGTGGAAAGGTTTAAATGGAGGAAGAAATTTATGGCTTTAGATTTAAAGCATAAAGCAGAACGAAAAACATTCGAAGTTCTGATCGATAAAATTTATGACAGCGTTGCTAATAGCGATGACAGAACAGAAAGCTATATGAAAATGGTAGACTATGCTGAGAAATTCTTCGGCAAAGCCGCTACACCGGAAAAACTGGAAGCTGTCAGAGCTGCCATCAAAGACCCCAACAACCGCTGGGTCAAATTTATTAATAAAGTTGTAGACGAAGCCAACCCGAAGTTTGCCAAGAAAATGATCCTGAATCTTGGATATGAAGCATTCTTCCGCGGCACAAAGACCATTCGTGAAAACCGCGAAAAATATAATTGCAACATCCCGTGGCTGATCCTTTTCGATCCCACCTCAGCCTGCAACCTTCACTGCGTAGGCTGCTGGTCAGGTACATACGGCCACAAGAGCAATCTTTCCTTTGAAGATATGGATAAGATCGTTACTCAGGGTAAAGAGCTGGGTGCTTATCTTTATATGATGACCGGTGGTGAGCCCATGGTTCGTAAGAAGGACGTCTTAAAGCTTTGCGAAAAGCATAATGACTGCTTCTTTGCCGCTTATACAAACTCAACTCTGATCGATGAAGAACTTTGCCAGCAGGTTGAAGAACTTGGCAACCTGACATTCATGCTTTCCATCGAAGGTACACCGGAAACCAACGATGCCCGTCGTGGTGATGGTCACTATGCAGCCTGCATGAATGCTATGGATCTTCTGAAGAAGCATGGTATCGTATTCGGTACATCCATCTGCTATACAAGAGAAAATATTGAAGCTGTAACAAGTGATGAATTCCTTCGCTTTATTGCTTCAAAGGGTGCCCGTTTCGGTTTCTATTTCCATTATATGCCGGTAGGCAATAATGCAGCTCCGGAGCTGATGCCGACAGTTGAGCAGAGAAGAAAGATCATTGACAGAATCCGTTACGTTCGTTCTAAGGAATGCGACATTGAATTCTATCCCATGGACTTCCAGAACGATGGTGAGTATGTTGGCGGATGTATCGCCGGTGGACGTAACTATTTCCACATCAACTCTAATGGTGATGCAGAACCCTGCGTTTTCATTCACTTCTCCGATTCCAATATTCATGACAAATCCATCCTGGAAATGTTGCAGTCGCCGCTGTTTATGGCTTACCATGAAGGCCAGCCCTTCAATCGTAACCATCTGCGTCCCTGCCCCATGCTGGAAAATCCGAAGCTCCTTCGTAAGATGGTTCAGGATACTGGTGCTCATCAGACAAACCAGGAATCTCCGGAATCCGTCGAGCATCTCTGCGAGAAGTGCGATGCTTACGCTGAAGAGTGGAGACCGGTTGCTGAAGAAGTTTGGGCAAGCCAGACTCACAAGAAACCGACTTACGAGAACTACACGGAAGAGAAGAGAAATCATCCGGAACTGGCAGCTTTTGAGCATGCTCAGGATTAATAAAAAAAGCATAACAGTCGCCTGAAGGCGTACGTAAAAGAAGCAGACCACCAAATGGTCTGCTTCTTATATTGACAGCATAAGGATACAAAAAACAAAAATTGTATATCCTATTTTAACAAAAAAAAGACTTTGTTTATGTTATTTTTGACGGTAAAATGCTATTCTCTTACTTATGGAATTTTAGAGTAAACCCATGAGCCTACGGGCTAAGGGTCGAAGGATAAATAACAGAAACAGGCAGTAAAGCGGATTGTAAATGCCCTGAAAGAAGGTATTTACAGGCAGTAAAAAGATACGAGAGGGTTATAATATGGCTTCAATCAAACATACAGTAGAACGTAAAGCGTTTGATGTGGCACTGTCCACAGTAACAAAGAAAATTAAAAAAGACAGAAATAAAGCTTACATGGATGTCATCGATCTGGTTGAAAAATTAAACGGTGATACCTGGAAGAAAGAAGGTTACGATAAACTTCGTGAGACATTCTCCGAAGGCGGTAAATGGGGTAATTTCTTCAATCGTTTGCTGGATTATGTTGATCTGGATTATCTGAAAGGTCTCTTTATGGCATTCGGTTTCGAGGCTGGTTTCACGGGCTATCGTGAAACAAGAAAGAGTGCAGAAAAATACGGCTGCAGCGTGCCGTGGGTTATTCTTTTTGATCCTACTTCAGCCTGCAATCTTCATTGTGTTGGCTGCTGGGCCGCTGAATATGGCCATCAGCTGAACCTTTCTTACGAAGATATGGATCGCATCGTAACAGAAGGTAAGGAACTTGGTATCCACGGCTATGTTATGACTGGTGGTGAACCCATGGTTCGCAAGAAAGATATTCTGAAACTGGCTGAAAAGCACAGCGACTGCGGTTTCATGCTCTTTACAAATGGTACTCTTGTTGATCAGGAATTCTGCGATGGCATGAAGAAATGCAAGAATATCGTTCTTTCCATGAGCATCGAAGGTTATGATGAAGCAACAGATGCCCGCCGTGGCAATGGTGTATTCCAGAAGGTTATGAAGACCATGGATCTGCTTCATGATAATGGTCTGGTTTACGGTACATCCATTTGCTACACACGGGATAATATCGAGGCTGTTACATCCGATGAATTCCTTGATTTCCTGATTTCCAAGAATGTTACCTTCAGCTGGTACTTCCATTACATGCCGGTAGGCAATGATGCCTCCATCGATCTTCTTCCCACACCGGAACAGAGAGAATATATGTATCATCGTATTCGTGAAATCCGTGACTGGGAAGGCGGTAAGGAAATCTTTACCATGGACTTCCAGAATGATGGCGAATATGTTGGCGGATGCATTGCCGGTGGTAAGAACTATTGCCATATTAATCCGAATGGTGATATGGAACCCTGCGTATTCATTCATTATTCCAGTGCTAACATTCACGAAAAGAGCCTCATCGAGTGTCTCCAGCAGCCTCTGTTCAAGGCTTATCAGCAGAATCAGCCTTTCAACAAGAACCTGCTTCAGCCCTGTCCCATGCTGGAAAATCCGGACAAGCTCCGCAAGATGGTAGAAGAGACCGGTGCTCACAGCACGGATATGCAGGCTCCGGAATCATGCGATCACCTCTGTAGCAAGTGCGATCACTATGCTGAGGAATGGGCTCCGGTGGCTAAGAAGCTCTGGTCATCCAACCATCCGGACTTCGATGCAAATGAAGAAGCTTAAATAAAAAAATAAAGAATGCTTCCATGACGGATCATCCGTTTTGGAAGCATTCTTTTTGTATTTCTTCTATATTAAAAGGTGTGAAAGATGAAACTTAATTAAGAGAATCAGGCTTTTGAAGATCCAAGGGTAACATCGATATCCATGGATGTGTAATCTCCTGACTGATCCTGACGGCTTACGGTGACGGTGACAGTTTCACCACTATTGTGCTGGGACAGCAGATTGGTAAGGTCTTCAGTGGAAGATACAGTCTTGCCATCGAAAGCAGTGATGATATCGTCAGCTTCGATACCGGCCTTGCCTGCAGCACCATTTGAGGTAACGCTCTTTACATAGACACCGGTAGGAATATTGTAGTAAGAAGCATATTCGGAAGAAATGGATGTACAGCTGATGCCAAGGTAAGCATCGCCATCGCCGGCTTCATAATTACCGGATTCATCAGAACTGCTGCTGGATGTATCGGTATAAGTGCCATTGATCATAGACTGGAAGATGGGATAAGCGGTATCGATGGGGATAGCATAGCCCATGCCTTCAACTTCGGTGCTGGCGTATTTTGCAGAGTTAATACCAATGAGCTGGCCTTTCATATTAAGAAGGGCACCGCCTGAGTTGCCGGGGTTAATAGCGGCATCTGTCTGGATCAGGTTTGTACCATAGACACCATCATCGGAATTTAAAGTACGATTCAGGGCACTAACGATTCCTTCAGATACGGACTGGCCATAGCCAAGGGCATTACCGATGGCGACAAGGGATTCACCGACAGCAAGGTCTGAAGAAGAGCCAATGCTGATGACGGATACGGCACTCTTGGTATCATCGGACATAGAGGATTTAGCTACTTTAATGACAGCCAGGTCATCTGATTCATCGGAACCGACAACTTCAGCTTCGGCTACGGAATCATCTACGAAAGCAACCGTTAATGTGGTGGCATCAGCGATAACGTGCTGGTTGGTTGCAATGTAGTAGTAATCATCATCTTCGTAAATGATCTCACCGCTGCCGGCACTGGTGGTTTCTTCCGTCTGGGTGTTGTCATTATCATTGCTTCCATAATTTCCATAGCTGCCAAAGCCGCCGAAATTTCCAAAGCCTCCATACTGATTATAATAATTTTGAACTTCCGTAACGGATACATTGGTAATGGCTACCATGCTTGGCATTGTTTGGGAAGATACCTGAACGGTGGTCAGATCATCGGAGGAGCTTGATGAAGAACCAAGCTTTATGGATGCAGCATCATCGGCTGTTGATTTAATGGTTGAGGAAGAAGAGTCGGAAGAACTTGTATCTGCCTCATCTGCACTTGCATCAGCTGTTGTTTCAACGGCTGCCTTTGCTTTGTTTACGGCATTGCCGATAGAGTAAACACCGGTGAAGGTGGCGCCGCCAACCAGGCCGCAGATCACGGCAATGGCGATGCCTTTGCCAAGGGTCTTGCCGAAGCTCTTTTTAGCTTTCCGTCTCTGCTGACGGTTGGGCTTTGAGATATTTTTTTCAAAAGATTCATTTTCGTTTTCGTTGAAGTCATCATCGTTGTGGTTAAATTCGTATTCGTTGTACATATGCTTATCTCCTTATTAGGGTTTTTGATTTCTGTTTCATGTTGGGGAACTTATCTGTTTGCTCTGTGCTGTTCCTCTTTACAGTTTCGTATTTTGCAGGAAGATTGTGGTTAAATTGTGTCCTAATTTTGCAGAAATCGTGAAATGGATCACAGGGAATAAAATTGGGCTTTTATAGAAAAGCGTGGGTGTGTAGTGACGCTTTTAAATAAGCAAGTAGCGGAGTGGATTGCAAATATCATTAACCCTGACTGCGTAAAATAAACCGGGATTGCAAGGCGTTATATTAGATGAAGGAACCGGCAAGGATTAGTTTTTTAAAAATATAACGTAAATGACCGGATGAAAATTCGAAATTGGACAGAAGCCAATATTCTTATAAAAAGAGTGCGTTTTTAGCAAAAGGTAAAAAAACAGCTTTCCATTTTGGTGAAATTGGTGTATTCTGTATCTTACATATAGTCTTTTTTCACAAAAAAAGAGGAGATTTTTGTGGAGGGTTGAGCATGATTTCAAATGCAATCTTAACAGATACACTGAATGGTATAAAGAATATAACCAAAACCGATTTGACACTTCTGGATCCGGAAGGTAAAGTAGTGGCTACGACTTTGGCAAATGTTAATGTCAACAATCATGACATCCAGAGCTTCGCTGAATCAGAAGCGGATGTACAGGAAGTAAAAGGCCGCCTTTTCCTGAAGGCAAAAGAAGAATTCCAGGAAGAATATATTATCATGCTGGATGCTGACAGTGAGAATGCCATGATGATTGGCAAGATGGCAACACTTCAGATTGAAAGCCTTTTGGTGGCTTATCGTGAGCATTATAATAGAGAGAATTTCGTCAAGAATCTTCTTCTGGATAATCTTCTCCTGGTGGATATTTACACTCGTGCAAAGAAGCTGCATATCGAAACAGAAGCACGCCGGGTGGTTTTCATTCTGGAATCAGAACAGAGCAAGGATTTCAGTACCCTGGAAGCTGTCAAGGATGTCTTTGGACAGAATAAGAAAGATTTTGTTACGGCTATCGACGAGAGAAGCATTATCGTTATTAAATATCTGGAAGATAAGGACGGCGCCAATGAGCTGAAAGCCGTGGCAAAATCCATTGCCGAGGCTGTGGGCCGGGATGAGGATGATGAACTTCATGTAGCTTATGGCAATATTGTTAATGAGCTGAAGGATGTTTCCCGTTCTTATAAGGAAGCCCGCATGGCTCTTGATATTGGCAAAATCTTCTTTGGCGATCAGACCATTATCGCTTACAGCCAGCTGGGTATCGGCCGTCTGATCTATCAGCTGCCCATTCCGCTGTGCAAGATGTTTATTAAAGAAATCTTTGGTGATAAGACACCGGAAGATTTCGAATCAGAGACTTTTGAAACCATCAATAAGTTCTTCGAAAATTCTCTGAACGTATCCGAAACCTCCAGACAGCTGTTCGTCCACCGCAACACGCTGGTTTATCGTCTGGATAAGCTGGAGAAGAGCACCGGTCTTGATCTTCGGGTATTTGACGATGCCATGACATTTAAGATTGCTCTTATGGTCGTTCAGTATATGAAATATATGGAAACATTGGATTATTGATGTGTCTGCCTGGTAAAATAGCAGACATGTCCTGAATTTAAAGGAGGCATTACATGATCGATCTGGACCGCGTCAGTAAGACGTATGAAAAAGGCCAGTCGGCAGTAGATGAAATCTCGCTGCATGTTGATAAAGGTGAGTTTGTCTTTGTCGTTGGCGACAGCGGCTCAGGCAAATCTACTTTGATTAAGCTGCTTTTGAAGGAGCTGGAGCCGACAAGCGGAATTATTACAGTTAATAACCACGTTCTGAATACCATGAAGCACCGGAAGGTGGCTTCTTACCGTCGTGAGATCGGTGTTGTATTCCAGGATTTCCGTTTGCTTAAAGACAGAAATGTTTACGAAAATGTTGCATTCGCCCAGCATGTTGTAGGGGCTACCAACAGAATGATCCGCAAGAATGTTCCGGAGGTTCTGAAAATGGTTGGTCTGGCTGAGAAATAC